>JACRDV010000155.1 GCA_024860865.1 Methanobacteriota archaeon
CAACTTCCCGGCCAAAAGTGAAATAGCGGTTTTTTCTCAACTGGGTCAGGGGCAACCGAAGATGCGCTAGCATAAATTAAAGTATAAAGTATTCCATCTTGATTCTCTCGGACTCTACAAATACCTCGCTTTCCCGGGGCTATTTTGCAATACCAATTACAAACTTTGCATTGAACAATTTTGTTCTCAAGTTTATCGTAGAGATATGCTTCCTTTTTCATGGCTTCACTTTAAAAGTTTGTCAACTTCACTTGGTGAGATTATGAAGTGATCATAACCCTTAGGTTGAATTTTTTGGACTCTGCCATCTGCTCGAATTATTTTGAGCTCTTTATCTTCTGTTGTTATGCCAATTTTAAATAATTGTCCACTAACTTTTTTTATCGCTTCTTCAGCAATTTTCCATTTATCAGGTTTAATGGCCAGTAATAATTCATAATCTCCGCCAATATAGGAAGTCAAATCAATTAAATCGCTGCCGATTAAATTCGCAACTTTTTTTGTAGGCGATAGAATCGGTAAATTTTTTTCTTCTATTGTAAAGCCAACATTGCTCATAATTGACAGCTCATGCAAACTCCATGCTAAACCATCTGTAATATCAGTTGCTGCAGTTACACATTTTGCATCAGCTAAAGCGCAAGCTTCTTTAACTCTTGCTTTTGGCTCAAGAGCAGCTTTTACTAAAATTGATCTTTCCTTTGGATCAACCTCTAATTTCTTAAGTAAAATTTGAAGCCCAGCAGCAGCAGTTCCAATCGGACCAGAGACAGCAACTATATCACTTGGTTTTGCGCCACTTCGAGTCAGCAATTGGTCCTTTGGAACGATTCCAACGGCCGTTCCAGTTAAAGTTAGTTCATCACTTTGCCCTGTATGCCCACCAACTACACAAGTTCCATATTCAAGGGCCGCTTCGTTCATTCCTTCAGAGATTTCTTTAACAACTTCAGCTTCAGTATCCTTTGGAAAACCAAGTGAAACAACAATCCCAACTGGGGCTGCTCCCATTGCAGCCAAATCGCTCACTGTAATCGTAATAATGTTTTTTCCGATTTGAAAAGAGGTCATTTCATTTGGAATGTGAGTTTTTTTTGCCATCATATCAGTAGTAATCACTAGATAATTTTCAAGCCCAAGATCTAAGACAGCTGCATCATCTTTGCCAGGTCCAATTTTTACGTGTGGCAACATTTTTAGTTGGTGAACAATTAACTCAACAAGTTTTCTTTCACCTAATTCATGAAGTTTTATGTAACCACTCACCAACATCTTCTTCATTATATCTAGGAATTCCTTACTTGACCAAATTTCAATCTGACTTTTTATCTTATGGTTGTCAAAATGTTTCTTATTACTAGTAATAATTCCAGCTTTCAGTTTTAAAGCAGATGCAAGCACGGACTGTCTTCTATATGTTCTACAATCTTTTTAGCTTCGGGTAATAAGTCCTTATATCCACTTATAGGAATCCAAATAGTTGGCAAAAGCTTTAAGAGAAAATTTATTTCTTCGACTGAATATTCTAGTTTCTTTTTAATAGTTTAATATTTAAATACTTTATTAATAGACTCTTATTGCCAAAATAAGGATGCTTAAAACTTATCTACGAGTTAAGTAGTACGCAGGTAACACAAAAGCAGGTATTAATAAAGCTCCTGCAATAATTCCAGTTGGAGTACTTAAAGTAGAGGAACATCGTCCCGGACAATTAATTGAACCCGAACAACCATTGAATTGGCATCCTTTGCATGCCACTGTTGTGTCAATAATCACACTAATTACTAGCAAACCCGTTAAAACCAATATAATTAAAGCTCTTTTCAATCTTCTCACTAGTTCTAGTGTAATATGAAACATTACTTATAACTTTTTATATAATTATAATTTTGTAAACATCGGCAGCAACCAATGGTTTTGCTCTGAGCTCTGAGCGAAAAACACTTATTATACAATAATCAACCGAGATTTAATTTAGCTGACTCATAGCATACAAAAATAATTAACAAAATTTTTATATAAATTCTAATTTATGAAAATTGACAATAATACTAATCAATAAAATAAGGTTAGATATTAGATATGCTCCAAACAGGCATTACTGAATTAGACAAGCTTCTGGGAGGAAGTATTCCTCCGGGTTATAGCATTTTAATAATCAATGAAATTGGTGTTAAACCCGAATTCTTAATTAACGAAATCGTATTTAATGCACTAAGTAAAAACTGGTCGGTTGGCTATTTTTGCATTGATCAGCATGCTTTTGTTATTCGAGATGAAATGAAACGTATAGGATTCGATATTTCTCGTTTTGAAAAAGATAACCAATTACGACTAATCGATGCTTGCTGTACTATTTCAACTGAATCAAAAGAAAAATTTTACCTTGAAAAACCAAGAGATGTTAACTATTATGTCCGCATGATTTCTTCAGAAACAAAAACTTCTAACCTCCTTTGGGTTTTTGATTCATTATCAACGCTAGTTCAAACGCTCGACCTACAAGCAATTAATAGACTCATGTCAAGTTTTTCTGATTGTATTCAATCATCAGGTCAAATTGCTTTGTATAGAATAACAGCTGGAATGCACGATAGTTTAACTTTAAGTACTCTGCAACATTTCGCAACCGGAGCTATTTATCTCGGAATGTATGGCAGGTTAGGCTGCGTATATTATCGAGATGGCACATGCACAAGAATGAATGTTCATTGCACTACACCGATAATGCCTGAAAAATTCATTAAAATTTTAAAAATGTGGGGACTCGGCTATAGCGATGAAATAGCAACCTACGAAATAGTTAAAAACCGATTTAAAATGAAAACAGCTAAATGGTCAAAAATGTAAATTTAAATTTTAGAAATTTTTATTGCTTTTTAAATTAATCTTTTCTCTAATCCGTATATTCCATTAATTAACTATGCTTACATATCCATTAGCAGTTACTACAACTTTAAATGGAGCTACAATCTGTCGACCTTTTATTTTATGGCGTGCTATTGCATTTATTGCCCCAATGATCTCAGTAGCACACATCCGCACATGGATGTTTTTATAATCTGCGGCTTTGAGAACTAACCGAGGTACTTTGAATAGATCTGCCCCAGGTTTAATTAGGACATGAACTGGAGCTTCAATTTCCTCAACTTTTTTGAGAGTTTCATGCGCAGCTTCAATTTTTTGGCGTGCCCTTTGCTCTAATATTGTAACATTTGTCCTCGTAGTTTTGATTTGCTCGGCTACTTCTTCCTGCGTTAGGCCCTTAGCTCTCAGTCGAAGGACCTCAATTTGCCTTTCTGTCAGTAATCCATACCTCACACAACCACCTATTTTTTGTTAATAGTTTTGTTTACAATGAGGTATTTATAGTAAATATACTTTTTACAGTTTTTAAATCGTTTACCTCTTTTTCAAACAAAATTTGATTGGTAACAATGATAAATTATTGAGGAGGTCTTTTCTTTTAATTACAATTTAATCAACAAAAAAATTCGGGGAATTTTATGAAAGCAATATATTCTGTAATTCTTGCAATAGTGATATTAGCATTAGGATTCTTTAGCGGATATTACCTATCGCAAGAGAAAATATCTACACCAGAAAAACCTGCAGAAGAGTTAGTTCTAGCAACTACAACTAGCACAGTCGACACTGGTTTGCTAGATGCGCTAAATAAACCATTCGAAGAAAAATACAATTGCAGGGTGAAAGTGCTGCGGTTAGGCACAGGCGAAGCTTTAAAAACAGCAGAGATGGGCAATGCCGATGTTGTATTAGTACATGCTAGAAAAGCGGAGGATAAGTTTGTTGGAGAAGGATATGGTGTAAATCGACGAGATGTAATGCACAATGATTTTATTGTTATTGGACCTCTCAATGACCCTGCTGGTATAAAAGGAATGAAAAATGCTGCTGACGCATTTAAGAAAATTGCTCAAACTGAATCAACTTTTTTCTCAAGAGGGGATAATTCAGGAACTCATCAGAAAGAAAGAGAGATCTGGGCAAATGCTGGTATAACACCAGTTGGAAAATGGTATAAACCAGTGGGCAAAGGAATGGGAGATACGATAATTATAACAAATGAAAAGCAAGGATATACTCTATCCGATAGAGGAACCTATCTCGCTATGGAGAAAAACATCAACCTAGTAATACTGATTGAAGGTGATCCAATTCTTTTTAATCCATATGGTGTGATTGCTATAAATCCCTCAAAATATCCAAAGAGAAATTATCAATTAGCGATGGCATACATTGGATACATCACATCACCACAAGGTCAAAAGATAATCAAAGACTATGGGAAATACATGATAATCGATCCATTGACAAAAAAACAGCAATCAGGTTATGGTCAACCATTATTTTATCCAGATGCGATAAATATCACGGTTTTAGAGAAATTATAAAGTTAATCTTTGTTTTAAAGTGATCTCTCTAGGTGGTTTTTATGAGTAGTTTAGAATTTTTGTTTGAAGGATTTGCAAAAGCAGTAGAATTAATTTTTACCCTTAATCCATATGTAATCAGCGTGACACAAGTTCAATTAAAAGTATCAGGAATTGCCGTGCTTCTAAGTACACTAACAGCTATCGCTTTAGCTACTCTTATCTCCTTCAGAAAATTTGTTGGTAAAGGACTTCTGATTACAATAATCAATACATTTATGGGTTTACCTCCTGTTATAGTAGGTCTAGTTGTGTTTATCCTCCTATCAACTTCTGGCCCCCTCGGCTTTCTCAATTTGATATATACTCCGACAGCCATGATCATCACCCAATACATTCTAGCTACACCAATAATTACAGGTGTGGCTATTTCAGCTATTGGAAGTGTGGAAAAAGAGATCGGAGACACTGCTCTCACGTTGGGAGCAAGTAAATTGGATATGACGTGGCTCGTCATAAAGGAAGCAAAACTTGGAATTATTACAGCAATATTGGCTGGCTTCGGGAGGGCCATTGCTGAAGTCGGGTCAATACTGATAGTAGGTGGAAACATAGCGTTTGCAGATGGCACATCTTATACCAGAACATTAACAACAGCAATAACAATAGAGACAGCTATGGGCAATTTTGCAACTGCTATAGCACTAGGCATTATTTTAATATCACTAGCACTTGCTGCTAACTTTGCAGTGAATATATTGCAGAGGAGAACTGAGGATTAATGTCTAATATGTTCCTCATTAAGAATTTGCACAAACGCTACGGTGAAAAAGAGGCTTTAAAGGACACCAATTTAGAGATAAAAAGAGGAGAAATTTTCGGAATTTTAGGTCCAAGCGGTGCTGGGAAAACAACTTTACTTCGTTTACTAAATCTTCTCGATAAACCAACAAATGGAAAAATTTTCTTTGATGGCATTGATACAGAGAGTGCTTCGAGTTTAGAACTTAGAAGGAGAATGGCTATGGTATTCCAAAAAATTACTGTCTTTAACATGAGCGTCTATGATAATGTTGCATACGGTCTAAAAGTTCGAAAAGAGAATGAGACTGAAATTGATAAGAAAGTTAAGCGTGCCTTAGAGCTTGTTGGGCTTTCAGGCTATGAAAATAGGAATGCTAAGACATTGTCTGGAGGCGAAGCGCAAAGAGTAGCTTTTGCAATGGCAACTGTATTTGAACCTGAGGTCCTCTTACTTGATGAACCAACAGCTAACTTAGATCCGATAAATGAAAGTATAATTGAAGATATAGTATTGAGAATCAATAAACTTGGTATTACTGTTGTCTTAGCAACGCATAAACAAGCAGAAGCTATGCGTTTGGCAGATCGGATTGCTGTATTAAACAATGGAAAAATCGAACAAATTGGAAAACCAGATGAGATATTTTACAAGCCAAAGACTGAATTTGTAGCTAAATTCGTCGGCACGAAAAACATTATTGAAGGCAAAGTTAAGGTTGCTGATCCACAAGCAGATATGCTAAAAATTGCAGCGGATAATTTTGATATAATTACTCCCTACAAACCGTTAAAAGAGGGCACATATGTAACCATTTGTATTCGCCCTGAAGATGTTATGATAGTAAGACCAGATGTTAAAACAAACAAGAAAAATACGCTATTAGGGAAAATAACTGATATTATACCTGAAGGCGCTATGCTTAGATTGCATTTATTATTAAAAGAAAGCGATTATAGCTTGGTTATTGATATACCTAGACACGCTGCGAAAAAAATGGATCTAAAGGTTGACAAAGAAGTGACTATATCACTGGAAGAAACTGCTATGCATATTATTGAATCCTAAATATTTCTTATTTTATAAAATTAAAATTATTATTCAATTTTTTTAACTTTTCAAGGTCTTCTATTCTATTTATATTTGAAAAAGATAAGAGCTTAGGATCAAATTTTTTTAATTCTTCAGTGGATATTTTGTTGATTTTTATTAACAGCCGAACGGCATCATTAATTTTTAATTTACCATTTTTAAGAGCTTGTTCTGAGGCTCTAAACATCGAAGATACCCTATAGACTGCACAAAGAGTTTCCAAATAACAATTGGGCCAATGAGGTATTGCTGCATCAAAATTTTGTGCTTTTTTATAAAGATAATCCATAACTTTTGGATTGATTAATGGGGCATCGATTGGTAAAACAAAAGTATATTCGTTTTTGATAATTTTAAGCCCTGTTAAAAGACCCACTAATGGCCCTTTCTCTTTTTGTTCATCGTAAGCAACTTGAACTGTTTTAGGCAAAAATTTTTTATAGAGTTGATATTGTTGCTTATCACTTAGAACAATTACAATCTCATCAGAAATTTTAGAAGCTACGTTAACGGAATGTTCGATTAAAGATTTATTTTTAAAAAGCGCTAATGCTTTGTTTCCTTTAAACCTAGTGCTCTTTCCACCAGCAAGAATAATTGAACTTCGCATGGCTTTTACCGAACATTAAAAATTATATTAAACTTATTGATCGATAAGTGTTTTTTATTTTGAGACATGGCAACTATTTTCAATTCACTCTTAAATTATATTACCGTCATCGGAAGAACGGTTTCCGTTGCAACAGATGGAGCCTCTTGAAATAAACATAAAAATGTCTAAAAAACATATTTATTATTGTAGATTTAACCATATTTATGTTTATACCGAATCTACTTGCTTCTGAGTGTAATTTCATGCTACAGAAATCCATCTTGTATGAGGGGAAAACAAAGATCGCGTATCTTACAGATGACCCTGAAAAAATTTTGCTTGAATTCAAGGATGACATTACAGCATTTGATGGAAAAAAACATGAAATCATACCTGGCAAGGGCAGAACCAATGCATTAATTTCTGCTAAGCTTTTTGAGTTGCTTGAAAAATCTAATCTCAATACTCATTATCTAAATTTTGTTGAACCAAATGCTATGCTTGTTCGAAAACTTGACATGATTAGATTAGAAGTAACTTGCAGAAATATCGCGACTGGAAGTTTAGTAAAAAGGTTACCTTTTAAAGAAAAGCAAGTTCTTAACAATCCTATTATTGAGTGCTATTATAAATCGGATGAATATCACGATCCATTGATTAATGATGACCATATTAAAGCGCTTAAAATTGCTAATGAATTTGAAACTGAACAAATGCGAGAAACAATTTTAAAAGCAAATAGTATTCTTCAGAAATTTTTATTAGAGCGAAAAATTATTCTCGCTGATTTTAAACTTGAATTTGGCAGAGATTCAAAAGGCCAAATTTTTATTGGCGATGAAATTTCTCCAGATAGCTGCCGATTGTGGGATAAAACTACGCTTAAAAGCCTAGATAAAGACGTTTTTCGACGTGGCGAGTTAAATGTAAAAGAAATTTATCAAGAAATTTTTAGACGAATTGTAGGTGCATAAGATTGGAACATATTGCTGAAGTTTTAATTGAATTGAAGCCAGGGTTAGTTGATCCAGAGGGGAAAGCGATTCATAGGGCTCTGAATCTTCTGGGTTATCAAAATGTGAAAGAAGTAAAATCTTCGAAGCAATTGAAAATCAAACTTGAAGTGAATAACAAAGAAGATGCTAAAAAATTAGTTGATGAAATGTGCAGGCGGCTTTTAGCTAATCCGGTTATTCACAATTATACTATTTCGATTAAAGAGGCAACTATATGAGAATCGGAATTATCAAGTATCCAGGCACAAACTGTGATATGGATGTCTACAGTGTTTTGAAAAATATTTTACAGGTTAATGCAGAGTATGTTTGGTACGCTAAGGAAGACCTTGGTGAGTATGATGGAATTGTTGTTCCCGGAGGATTCTCTTACGGGGATTATCTAAGAGCTGGTGCAATCGCTGCAAGGATGCCAATTACATCTGCGCTCAAAGAGCATATAAAAAAAGGAAAACCTGTTCTTTCAATCTGCAATGGCTTCCAGATTTTAGTAGAATCGGGATTGCTTTTAGGAGCTCTTATGCCAAACATTGGAGCTCGTTTTATCTGTAAGTGGGTTACTTTAAGGGTTGAAACCTCTTTTACTGCCCTCACCAACCAAATTCCTAAAGGAAAATTGCTAAGAATGCCAATTGCTCACGCTGAGGGAGATTACTATGCTGAGCCGAAAGTTTTGAGAAAATTGGATGCAAACGATCAAATTGTGTTTAGGTATGTCGATGAACGCGGTAATCCAACTCCAGAAGCAAATCCTAACGGATCCATCGATAATATCGCTGGAATCTCAAACGAAGAAGGAAATGTTGTAGCGCTGATGCCCCATCCTGAACGCGCATCTGAAAAAATTTTAGGCTCAGAGGATGGTCGCGCTGTTTTTGAATCTATGGTAAAGTACATTGAGGGATTAACTTGACTACGACTGAAGCTGCTATCCAAGTCAGCTTAACTCCAGAAGAAATTGAGCTTGCAAAAAAGAGGATGGGTAGAAAACTAAATTCCACAGAACTCTTTATGGTGGAAACCATGTGGTCAGAGCATTGTTCATACAAAAGCTCAAGACCATTGCTCAAACTCTTCACAACAACTGGAAAGCATGTTTTAGTTGGACCAGGTTATGATGCTGGAGCAATTGATATTGGCGATGGTTGGGCAGTTGTAACAAAAATCGAGAGCCATAACCATCCTTCAGCAATTGAGCCTTATTCAGGAGCAGCCACTGGCATAGGTGGAATTGTGCGCGATATTTTATCATTAGGCGCAAGACCGATCGCTTTACTTGATTCACTTAGGTTTGGGTCTATTGAAAAAGAGCGCTCCAGATATTTATTTGATTGGGTTGTTAAAGGAATTGCAGACTATGGGAACCGAATCGGAGTACCAACTGTTGCTGGCGAAGTTGAATTTGATGAAGGTTTCGAGTTCAATCCATTAGTTAATGTAATGTGCGTTGGAATTGTTCCCAAAGATAAAATTGTTAAAGCAATTGCTGAACATCCTGGCGACTCCGTTATCTTAGTAGGGAGTTCAACTGGAAGAGATGGAATTCATGGCGTAACCTTTGCTTCTGCAGAATTAACAGCTGCAGCTGAAGAGGTAAGTAGACCAGCTGTTCAAATTGGGGACCCCTTCACAAAGAAGCTTTTAATTGAAGCTGTGCTTGAGGCACTTGCAAGTGGCAAAGTTCATGGGTTAAAGGACCTTGGCGGTGGGGGCTTAACATGCGCATCCTCCGAAATGTCATCAAAAGGCAATACTGGCATGGAAATTGATATTTCTAAAATTCCTAAGCGCGAGCCTGGAATGGTTCCTTATGAGGTAATGCTTTCCGAATCCCAAGAAAGGATGTTGTTAATAGTTGAACCAGGCTCTGAAGAAGAGTTCATAAAAATTTTTCAAAAATATGATCTGAATGTTTCAGTTATTGGAAAAGTAACAGATACTGGTTTTGTTGTTGTGAAAGATGGAGATAAAATTATTGCAAAAGTTCAATCTAGATTGCTTGCTGAGGATTCTCCTGTAGTATACCGAGAAGCAAAAGTACCAATTGATATTGAAAAGTTAAGGGATATTAAAGAACCTCTCGAGCCAGCTGACTTGAAATCCGTTTTTTTAAAAGTTTTAGCTTCTCCAACTATAGCATCAAAAGAGTGGATCTATCGCCAGTATGATCATGAAGTTCAAATTAGAACTGTAATCAAACCTGGATATGCTGATGCTGCTGTTCTTAGGATTGCTGACAAAAAAGGAATTGCTATAAAAACTGATTGTAATAGTTTGCATGTTAAGCTTGATCCTTATTATGGAGGAGCAGGAGCAGTTGCTGAAGCAGCCCGCAATTTAGTTTGTGTAGGAGCAGAGCCAGCTGCAATTGTTGATTGCCTTAACTTTGGAAACCCAGAAAAGCCAGAAGTATTTTGGCAGTTTTCCGAAGCCGTCCGCGGAATGGCTGATATGGCAAAGGGTTTGGAAATCCCTGTTATCGGAGGAAATGTGAGCTTCTACAACGAGACTGAAGGAGTTGCTGTTAATCCTGCTCCCGTAGTTGGTATGGTCGGAGTAATTGAAGATATTGCTAAATCACCTACTATGGGATTCAAAAACTCAGGAAATGGAATCGTTATTATAGGTGAAACAAAAAAGGAACTAGGTGGTTCCCAATACTATCTAAAAGTGCATGGCATTCGCGGAGGCTACCCTCCAAAAACAGATCCTCCAACAGAAAAACAAACCTTGTTAACAATTCTTGAAACGATTAAAAGTGGTTATGCACTGGTAGCTCACGATTGCTCGGAAGGCGGTTTAGCTGTAGCTCTTGTTGAGATGGCCATTGTTAGTGGTCTTGGATTTACAATTGATCTGGCGAAAGTTTTAGTTCGAGAGCCTCTAAAAGATAGCGAGCTTTTATTCTCTGAGTCGCACTCAAGAATAGTTTTAGAAGTTAAACAAGAAAATATTGAAAGAGTGCGCAGCATTGCAAAAAAATTTGGTGTAAAAGCAAGTGTAGTCGGAGAAGTTACTAAGGACCCTATCTTAATTATTAAAAGAGATAATTCAATCGTTTTGACTTGCGCTTTAAGTGACGCTCAATCGGTTTGGACTCGGAGTATTCCGAGTTATATGTGAGGTTGTATTATGAATCCATTAATTCGAGATAAGTGCGCAGTATTTGGGATATACTCGCTTGATAAACGTGCTGAAATTGCTAAATCCATATATTATGGATTGCTCTCGCTGCAGCACCGCGGCCAAGAATCAGCTGGGATTGCAACATATGATGGAGCGCAAATCTATCTTGGAAAATCGATGGGATTAGTTGCTGATGTATTCCCAGAAGAGGAACTTAAAAAGTTCATCGGATACACTGGAATTGGACATGTTCGTTATTCAACAACTGGCGAGTCTAGGCTTGAAAATGCTCATCCGCAGCTAGTTGATGGCAAAAGAGGAAGATTAGCTATAGTCCATAATGGAAATTTGGTTAATTATTCTCAACTTAGAAAAGAGCTCGAGTTAAAGGGCTGCAAATTCCAAACTACTACCGACACTGAAGTGATTGGGCTAGCAATTGCAATGGAAGAGGGAGATTTAACTCAAGCTATTTCTAGAACAATGGAAAAGCTTGAAGGATCATATTCATTTATCATTCTGACTGATAAGGGAGAATTTGCCGCAGTAAGAGATCCTTTTGGTTTTAGACCGCTTTGTTATGGTGAGGATGGAAAGAAATTTATTTTTGCATCAGAAACTGTTGCCTTTGATATAGTTGATGCATCTTATGTCCGAGATGTGGAACCCGGCGAGATTGTCGTTGTAAATGAAAGTGGCCTTCAATCTAATAGGCCAATTAAGTTGACCCGCACTGCCTATTGTATGTTTGAATATGTTTACTTCAGCAGGCCCGATTCAATTCTAAATGGAAAATCAGTTTATGAAACTCGCAGGAAAATCGGAGAGCTTTTAGCGCAAGAACATCCAGTTGAGGCTGATGTGATCATACCCGTTCCAGACTCTGCTAGGCCTCACTCTGAGGGTTATGCTAGCATAAATAGGCTGCCAATTGTAGAAGGATTAGTTAAAAACCGGTATATTGGGCGAACTTTTATAATGCCCTATCAGAAAGCTAGAGAACTTCTTGTTAGAGCTAAACTAAATCCTGTACGCTCAATTTTAAAAGACAGGCGCGTTGTTTTGCTCGATGACAGCATCGTGCGCGGTACAACTTCAAAAAGCATAGTTGAATTGCTGAAAAAAGCTGGAGCAAAAGAAGTTCATGTGAGAATTGGCTGTCCTCCGATAAAATCACCTTGCTTCTATGGCATTGACATGCCTACTAGGGAAGAGTTGATTGCTTCGAGGAGAACAATTCCAACCATTGCAAGCGAGATTAATGCCGACTCGCTCGGTTATCTTAGCATTGAAAATTTAATTCAAGCAATTGGATTTAGTAAAGATGAACTTTGCCTTGCCTGTTTAACTGGTGAATATCCTACTCAAATAGCGGCAATTAAAGCTGAGGCTCAAATTGCAAATCAAGTAGTTGTAGAATAGATTGCTAAAGAAACTATTAAATTCAAATCGGCAGTGGTCCAATGGAAAGAGTTCGCATTGGGATTATCAGTTATGGCGCTAGAGAAGCTGCGATAGTGGATGCTTTTTCTCGTAGCAATTATAATGTTGAATTTTATATCGCGGACAAACAAAGAAATCCTTTCAATGTGAAAAAAGCCGAAGAGACTAGAGGAGCTCATACAGTAATTCCTGATCTTGATGTAAATGAAATTTGTAAATTTTTTAAAAAACATCAGAATAAGGTTGATTTTATAATACCTGGCTGCGAGGGTCCGATAATTAATGGTCTTAGAAATGTCGTTGAAGAAGAAACCAGAATACCTGTGATTTGTCCAACAAAAGAATATGCTGTTGAAAAAAGCAAAGTTGCTCAACGTTTTTTATTCCAAAAAGTTGTGCCTGAAGTCAATCCTCAATTCAAAGTATTTGATCCAAAAGACTATAATGGCAAAAGCAGAGATGAGCTAAAAAAAGATATTTACGAGTGGATTAACGAACTTGGTGGCGTAGAGAAAAGTGTAATTAAGCCAGACAAACCTGGCTTTGGCAAAGGGGTTGGAGTTGGAGGCGAACATTTCACAACATGGGAGCAGGCTTTTGGGCACTTTCTTTCTCTTTATGGAGATGGAAGAGAGCCCGTGATAATTGAGGAAAAAATTGAGGGTGAAGAGTCTAGCTTTCAAGCATGGTGCGATGGAAAACATCTAGAAGTGCTGCCGGATACGCGAGATCACAAAAGAAGATTCGATGGCGATAAAGGCGAAAATACGGGAGGAATGGGCTCTTTTTGTGATGCAAAACCTTGGCTACCATTTATGACTAAAGCAGATTGGGAAAAAGAAATTGAAATTGTGAACAAAGTTTTTGCACATTTGAGAGGAAATGGTTATAATTCTGGTTTAATAGGTATGCCATTCTACGTTGCGTTTGCACATACTGCAAAAGAACCAAAGGGATTTGAAATTAACTCACGACCTGGCGATCCTGAAATTATTAACATAATGCCGATTATGAAAAATGATTTTGTCGAAGTTTGCTATCGCATATTAGAGGGAAATTTGCCTCGGCTTGAACTTGAACCGCTTGCAACTGTTGTAACTTATAAAGTGCCGCCCCATTATCCTGAGAAAAAGAAAGCGACGGAGACAAGAATAGACCTAACTGAAGCCTATAAATTGAAAGAGAAACACGGAGATAAAATTAGAATTTATACCGGCTCGGCTGAATTGGATATGGATGGGAAAACAATTCATGCTTTAAGTTCAAGAGTGGTAGGAGTTGTTGGCATTGCTGAGACTATTTCAGCAGCGCGTGAGATTTCGCTTGAAGGCATAAGAGCAATAGGGGGTCCTTTTGAGTTAGATTATAGGAAAGATATTGGGTCGCAGTATTACATTAACAAGACTATCGAACATATGAAAAAGTTGAGAGCCGCTCTCAATTCTAATCTTTTCGTTCGCTGATAGTGAAGTACACTCTTAAAACCTAAAAACTGTGCTCGTTAAGCGCTACTAGTTGACGTGAATAGAAAGTGGATGCTAAATGAGCTGTAAACTTAAGAGCTCCCAAAAGTTATGTTGGGTTAAACCTGGTCTAGTGCACATTTTTCCCTAATTCTCAGCAAAATTCGGTTTATTCTATCCAGAGGCTGAGGCCTTTGTT
This sequence comes from Methanobacteriota archaeon, assembly GCA_024860865.1. Classification (GTDB taxonomy): domain Archaea; phylum JACRDV01; class JACRDV01; order JACRDV01; family JACRDV01; genus JACRDV01. The sequence goes on from JACRDV010000155.1 coordinate 14,128, forward strand.
TTAACTAAAAAATTAGTAGTTCTGCTTGGGAGAGCCAACAATTTATATAAATTTTGAATAAAATATAACCATGCTTTTAAAATTACAAGTCAAAAACTACAAAAGTTTAGAAGATTTTGAATTAAGAGTTGACAACTTTAATGTCCTTATTGGCCCAAACAATAGCGGAAAAAGCAATGTTTTTGATTGCTTATCTTTTCTATCCGAGGTATCAAGAGAAGGCACAATCGTAAATGCCATTAGAAGGCGGGAAGAATATGAGCATATAGTTTATGGTGGGCACTCCGACAGAGAGATTCAGATTGGAATTGAAGCCGAAATAGATAGATCAAGAGTAAATTATGAATTCTCCTTCTGGAAATATGATATTATAAAAGAGAAGTTAACAGTTGATAAAAATGGAGAAACTACAATACTTTTTGAAGGAGAAGGTGGAAGAGGCAAAGTATTTGATGAACTGGAGAGAGTAACGCGAGAGTATTCTGTTGGATCTCAAACATTAGCACTTTATTCTTTCTACGATTTAAAAAGAAGTCAAACGGCAGTGGCCATTAAAAACTATTTTCAAAACTGGAAATTTTACAGTTTTATTCCATTTATGATGAGAACATATGAGCAACCTAGAAAAAATTTAGATGCTGGAGTTAGGGGAGAACATCTAGCGCAGGTTCTTCATACGCTCCTTTCTGAATATCCTTCTCACTTCGAGAAAATTGATGAAACGTTAAGAGCTTCTGTTCGAGAAACTGAAAGATTGCACTCGCCCCTAACAGAAGATGGAAGAACTTACGTAGGTGTGAAAGAAAAATATTTTAAAAAACCATTCACATCCATGCAGATTTCCGATGGTACCTTACGACTTCTAGCTCATTTAGCAGTTCTATTTTCCCCTTCCTCACCTCCGTTGGCTTGCTTCGAGGAACCCGAAAACCATGTTCACCCCCGGCTTTTAGAACTTCTAGCCGAGGTGCTCAAAAAAGGAGCTGCAAAAACACAAGTTTTAGTCTCCACGCATTCACCATATTTTCTCAATTTTATCCCACCTGAAAATTTAATTATTATCGAGAGAGTAGAAGGAAAGACTATCTCAAAAAGACTTAAAAAAGGAGAATTAAAGGACTTCTTGGAAGAATTTTCCATCGGCGAACTTTGGTATTCAGGTGAACTTGGTGGAACGCCATAGAGGCATAATTGTAGAAGGACCAAGTGATGAAAAAGTAATCAAAGAGATAGCAACGAGGCTTGGAATTCCAATAAGGGTGAGAGTAGCCAAAGGAAAACCAGAACTTTTAAAGAAAATGGATAGTTATGCTCTGCTATTAAGGGAATGTGAAAAAGTTATAGCATTGATAGATTCCCATTGTACTGAAATATCCAAAGTTGAAGATGAGGTTACTAGGGCAAGAAAAAATTCGCAAAGAGAAATTAAAATTTGCATTGTTAGGCATGCAATTGAAGCGTGGTTCCTTGCAGATGAAAATGCTTTGGGAGAATTTGTAGAAAATCCAACAGCAATTTCAAATCCAGAAGAAATTTGTAAGCCTGATGAAGAAATTGAAAAACTATTCAGAAATTCGGGAAAGGAATATCTCAAAACTAGAGATGCACTAAAACTAATTAATAAAATTAATTTCACGTCCGTTGAGAGGAAATGTGAAAGTTTTAAAAGCTTCCTTAAATTATTAATGGACTGCTAGGAGCGATGGAAAAAACATTTCGTATAGATGAAATAAATTTGAGATTAAAATTTCTTAAAAATACCTGTTATTCTCTATTTACTGGTATGTGCCCTATTTGGGGTAATTACTTTAAATTTAGTGCTAAAGAAGTCTTTCAATATGATTTCATTGTTACTATGAAAAAGCATTTGGGACCTTAGTTTATTGTGCATTGTGGTGTTGATTGAACCGTTGTTTGCTTGGCATTATAGCCCGTTTAAGAACTTGGTCACCCCAGATTCTCGCTTAAATGAATGAGCTTCGAGTTTGCATGGGAACATGGCAAAATAGAACTGAGTTCGCACACTTTTTTTCATTATTCTTTTAGTGAGTTTACTCAATGTATGGTTCTTAAAAGAAACGTTACCTTTAAGGCCTAGACCTTGTGACTAAACCACGCGATTTCATTTCAAGACTGCCTTTCATCAAAGGCTATTTCTTTACAACTAAAAACACTAGCATGTTCTTTAAATTTTCAATTTGGGTTGCTTTGTTGCACAATTTCGAAAATTTAACCAACTTTGTTAATTTTTCAATATAGAATTATTCTTTATTATTTGTATTTCAAATTAAATTTGCATGTTAATTTCGGGTTATTAGGTTATGCAACACAGCAATTTGGGTAGGGGATTAATTCAAGTTGCAATTAGCACTGTTATCTATTACTTCCTCTTTCTCATTTGAAAAACTCTAACATTCTCATTTAGAAAGTAAATAGAATCTAGCAGAATTTATTAATTAGTTAGAAAATCTACTCATACCTCTCATACCTCCTAAAATACTAATAAGAAATTTTTTATCGCTAAATATTCCTAATTAAGGCGAACATGATACTCAAGGAATACATAGGCTTTAGTAGGGCAATCCATTATGATAGTACTGCATGCAATTGGGGTACTTGCTAAAGAGAACGCTAGTGGATCGTTTTGTTTTTGGGGCGAATCTCAAAAGCTTTTTGAAGCAATCAAAAGTTCAAAAGGGGAGAGCAAACTTGAGAGCGCTGAACTGATACATCCCTTTCAAGCACCTGAGCAGGAAATACTTGCCGCTCTCAGCACATTCGATGGGATAAAAAATCGCAAGCATCAAAATAGATGGCAGACTATACTGCTTCCCACAATTGGCGACTATCCTGAGCATTCACACAAGCATTTTGACGAGCTTAGCCGCAAGTTAGAAAGCGGAGCTAAGCTGAAACTCGCGCCTTGGAAAATTCGATGTATAGAACTTCCTATGTACGAAACACTACAATTGCTTGTACGTGTTCCTGAGAAAAGCACTGAGCTTCCCGCAGAAGTCTCGTTAGGTGCGGACCTGAAATTCTGGAGCGCTACCGCCAAATTCGCGCTAGAACTGCTTGCCCGCCAGAGATTTCTGCCTTCTGTAATTGACCGCAAAGTTGGAGTTTGTGCAGCATGGAGAGCCGTCATTAATACCCCTAATGATTTGCAACGGCTTAAGCTATTAGCTGAATCTATGCCACCAGTTTGCCGTGCACTTCTTGAGAAAAGTCGAAGCCCCTCAACAGAGATTTCTCTCTCACCTCGTGAGCTCATAATAGATTTTCTAAATTCTATAGTGGATGCAACAATCCGGAAATGGTTTGCTGATGAACTTAACAGGAGTCGCACTCGGATGGAACAGCTTCTGGGCAGAGAAAATTTGATGTCAACTTGGTTTAGAGGTTTGAGTTTTTCAAACCCCTCACTTAAAGGAACTACTCATGAGCTCAAGATACTGCGAGAATCTGCGGGGCTTTGGACTGCGAGCATTGATATGGGTGGGCAAGAGCTTCCGTGGCGAACTTGTTTTCGACTTGAAGAACCCGAATACGATTCGAATCAAAATGAATGGTATCTTTCATTTCATCTCCAAGCGACAGATGACAGAAGTCTTCTCATCCCCGCTAAGACACTATGGAAAAATGACTCAACTTTGAAATTTCTCAATCGCAAATTCAATCATCCACAAGAAATATTTCTTGAAGATTTGGCAAAAGCATCCAGGCTTTTTACTCCTATAGAACAGAGCCTAAAAGCTCCCTTGCCTGTGGGCTGTACGCTTAAGGCAGAGCAGGCATGGTGGTTTTTAAAAGAAGGTTCTTGGCTTTTAGAGGAGAGCGGTTATGGAATCTTTGTGCCTTCTTGGTGGACCGAGAAAGGTAAGTTAGCTAGTGTAGGAATTAGAATTAAAGTAGAGCCAAAAGCTTCAAGCCCTTCAGCGAGTTTTTTCACTTTAGCTAACCTAGTTGATTTTAGTTGGCAACTCGCTGTTGGTGACGAAACATTAACCTATGAGGAGTTTAAAAAACTTGCACAGCTGAAAATACCGTTGGTGCGTGTGCGTGGAAAATGGGTGGAGCTGAACAAAGAGCAAGTTGAGAGCGCAATAAAATACTTTCAAAAGTTAGAAGAGGGAGGTTTGACACTAGCCAACGCACTGCGGATAGGACTTGGGCAAGAAAAAATAGGACTACCTATAGTAAGATTCGATGCTGGAGGTTGGCTTAAGGATTTAGTTGCTGACGGGGATAACGCGCACTTTAACGAGCTTGCCACTCCAACCGGTTTCAAAGGTACGCTTCGCCCCTATCAAGTGCGTGGCTTTTCGTGGCTTGTCTTTCTTTCGGGAGCGGGGCTAGGCGCCTGTCTTGCAGACGACATGGGCTTGGGAAAAACTATAGAGCTAATTGCCGCACTTCTGCATGACAAACATAAGAAAAAAACACAACCAACAAAGCCGGTTCTTTTGATCTGCTCAACATCCATAGTTGGAAACTGGAAGCGGGAGCTTGAGCGTTTTGCACCATTACTAAAAGTAATGATTCATCACGGCTCAGAGCGTTATTCCGGAAAGAGTTTCATGGAGCAGGCGAAGCAGCATGAGCTCGTTATAAGCACTTATTCGCTTGCTCATAGAGATAAGAAGGACCTTCAGAAAGTAAATTGGGCGGGTATTGTTCTCGATGAAGCTCAAAACATTAAAAATCCATACACGAAACAAGCCCAAGCAGTGCGCTGTCTCAGCGTAGGTTACCGTATTGCACTCACAGGCACTCCTATTGAGAATCGTCTAAATGAATTATGGTCAATTATGGAATTTCTAAATCCCGGCTATCTAGGATCTCTAAACGATTTCAGACAACAATTCGCTATTCCAATCGAGCGCTATCAAGATCAGGAAGTTTCTAAGAAACTTCGGCGTCTGGTCCAACCATTTATACTGAGAAGACTCAAAACGGATAAACGCATTATTCAAGATTTGCCTGAAAAACTTGAAATGAAAGTATGCTGCACATTGACGCGTGAGCAGGCAACTCTTTACAAAGCAACTGTGGATGATATGATGTCTCAAATTGAACGTTCAAAGGGCATCCAACGGAAGGGACTTGTGTTTTCAACGCTGATGAAATTGAAGCAAATTTGTAACCATCCCGTGCTGTTTCTCAAAGATAGGAGCATCGTCGATAAACGCTCTGGAAAGTTAATGCGTTTAGTTGAAATGCTTGAGGAAGTTCTTGCTGAGGGGGATCGCGCGCTTATTTTTACGCAATTTGTGACTATGGGCGAAATACTACAGAAACATATACACTCTCTTTTTGGACAGGAAGTTCTGTTTTTGCATGGAGGAGTGAGCCGTAACCTCCGCGATAAGATGATTGCTCGTTTCCAAGAGGATGAACATGCACCACCAATATTTATACTTTCCATTAAAGCGGGCGGTTTTGGGCTGAATCTGACAAAAGCAAACCATGTTTTCCATTTTGATCGCTGGTGGAATCCTGCAGTAGAGAATCAAGCCACTGACCGTGCTTTTCGTATCGGACAAACTCGCAATGTACAGGTGCATAAATTCGTTTGTATAGGAACATTGGAAGAAAGAATTGACCAAATGCTTGAGATGAAGAAAGGACTAGCTGAGAACATTCTTGGAACAGATGAAAGTTGGCTGACCGAGCTTTCAAATGAACAATTGCGTGATATTTTTGCTTTGCGTGCTGATGCTATTCAGGATGAATAAGTAGGTGAAAAGCTTGAGATATTGGGAGTATTATACGCCTGCAAAGCCGAAAAGGGTAAAAGACGGAATTAAGCTGCGGTCCAGAGAAATTGGCTCTACTTGGTGGTCAAAGAAATGGCTCTCAGTTCTCGAGTCTTTCGGTTGGTCAAATAGGCTCCAACGCGGAAGAAGTTACGCGCGCCGCGGGCAGGTGATAGATTTCAAAATTAAGCCCGGCATTGTTAATGCAAAAGTGCAAGGGACCAGCCCTAAACCATATTCAGTAAGAATAAAACTTAACATGCTTTCAGATAAGCAGTGGAAAGATGTGATTTCTGTGATGAGTTCACAAGCAATTTATACAGCAAAACTCCTTTCAGGCGAGATGCCTTTAGATGTCGAAAATGCATTTTTAAGGGCAAAGGTAAATCTCCTCCCAAAATCTAGAAAAGAACTAAAAACAGAATGTTCGTGTCCTGACCTGGCGAATCCTTGTAAACATATAGCGGCAGTGCATTATATTCTTGCTGAAGAATTTGATCGAGACCCATTTATGATTTTTCATTTGCGCGGTCGAGCCAAACAGCAAATTCTTGCTGAGCTTCACAAAATGCGAACTTCCAACGCGGTACAACAAAAAGAGAATAAAGAATCGGTTAACACTATAAGAAGAGACAAAAAAGATTCTGAGATAATAGTACCGTTAGAAAAATGTATTGATAAATTTTGGTCTACTGGGGAGCGATTTAATACATTTGGTCTCTCTATTTGTCAACCGAGTGTGAATTGTGCACTCCTCAAGCGGTTAGGAGCGCCAACATTTTGGCGCGAAAAGCCAGATTTCGCAACCGAAATGGAACGTATTTATAAAATGATTAGCGACCGCGCAATAAAAACTGCTTTCGAGGTTTAAGTCCAAGATAATTGATGACCTTTTTTGCAGGTTATCTTTTCTTTGGTTTTAGAGATGTAATTCCTGAGTTTCTATAAATTCCTTGAGGTTGGTATCGTAACGATGATTACTATTTGGGCATTGAAGTGTATTTTCGTTTTCTTTAACTTCACTAAGGCCAGATCGCCTAAATGAAAATTTATCAAGTTGGCTAAATTGGTTAGACTTTGTCCATAGCAGACAAAATGTCTTAAATTCAAATTATAATTTTAAATTTATAAGCCTCTTTGTTTGATTGGAAAATTATATTTTTTTATTGTGAACCGCAATAGATGGCTACTTGGTTACCAATAAAAAATATTTGCTGGAATCAGATGTGCAAAAAAGCTCTTGCGAATATGAATTTTAAATGAATAAAATTTAGTTTGAGGAATTAGGTTCCAAATTTTTTCTAATATGTTTCAACTTGAACTCCAGGTATACTACTAAAGTGTTCAATATTTCGAGAAATAACTATAGAGCATCCACGTGTAAGGGCAATTGCTGCTGTTAACCCATCTAAAGTGCTAACTTCTTTTCCTTCTCTGGCTAGTTTACCCAGGATTTCCCCCGCCTTTAAAGCTGCTGCGTGGTCTAAAGGGAAAACTGTCAAGCGACTGAAAAGCCTTTCGGCTTGGCTTAACCTTAATCCTTGATCTAATCTTTTGCTCCGATAAATTCCATAAACTAATTCAAAAACGTTAATCTCAGTAGTAACAGTTCTACCGGTTTCATCCAGTTCTTTTGCTTTTTCCAAGGCATTTTCGTCATTTCGGAGCAAGTCTATCAGAAAAGTTGTATCCAAGCACTTCAAGTTAATTCAAGTCCCCGCTTTAACGTTTCGTCCAAAGTTTTTCGCATTTGTTTAATTCCAGTTTTAATCTCTTGAATTTCTTCTTCTGACATATCGCTCCAAAGCCCAGCACACTCGCTCAGTTTTCCTCCTTTCTTAGCTAACCTAGCTATTGTCTCTGAGAAACTCTCTCCCTTCAGCTTTAATTTTAAAAGCAGCTCATAAACTTCTTTAGTTATCGATATAGTCTTAGATGTCATATCTATGTATACATACACATACACATTTTAATTTTTCGCTTTTCATTAAAAAAGGTCTTGAAAATTAGATGCCAAAGCCGAAAAACAATAAAATTAGTTTCATCAGTGTATAAATTAGCCAATTCCAATCCCAAATGATCAATATTGATTCCTCCATTAGCTCGAACTCATTTTAACAGCTTTCTGAACTCAATTAGACTTATTACAAGGCAAAAAGTTTGTAAAAACAATTCCAGTATTATTTGAACGAACGAACTTTCAGGAAATAAGATTGTTATTGTAGTTTGACTCATCATTAAGCTATTAACCGGTAATTCTGGATAAATATACTTACCACGTTATTGTAAGTATCTTTTTAGTGCAATAAAAAATTGGGTATAATTATGGCGAGCAAATCTTTAAACTACATCATTGCGTTTGATGTGGAAGGCCCAATATTAAATCCAGCAATTGATTTTGCTTGGCTAAGTTTAAAAAAATTCGCAAAAGAATTTTATGAAAAAGTAAAACTGTTTGATGAATATGATGACTTGCGATGGGTTTATGAAAGAGATAAGAATGGACACTCAACTGGGGCTATGCCTTTGATTTCATTATGCGCTTGCATATGCAAATCGATTACTGATGAGGCATTACTACAACTTGCTAAAAAAAGTGTAATAGAAAATCTTGGAACGAAAGAAGTTCTTGACTGGCTCAAAGAAAAAGAGATTCCAGTTTATTTTGTAACAAGTTCTTATCCAGCAGTATCATTAATAGAGGGATATAGACACGGAATTAAATCGTCACATATCTACTGCTCTGGATACCAGCTATCCGAAGAAAAGGCAAAATATTTCAATTTTAAGAGGGATCTAACCGAAGAATTGCGCGAAAGATCGCCAGTAAGTAAATTAAAGATGTTTCAAACCGAATTATCTGGGTTTTTAGGAGATTATCTCCAAAATTGTTCTGAATTGAGATCAGCATACATAAAAAATAATGTTTCAAAAATAGAAACCTTGAAAAAAGAACAAGAATTAGTTTTCAAGAAAATACGAGAAAAAGAGTTACGCGAGGAGTTAACTTATCTTCTATACGAAGAAAAGGGAATAATGGGCTCCCATAATAAAAAAAGAGTCCTTCAGTCAATTTCAACATATGAAAATATAATATACATTGGAGATGGAATAGTAGATTGTGATGCTTTAGCATATTCAAAATATGGAATTTCACTGAATTGCACAAACGATTATGCTCTTTTATCATCTAAAATCAATGTTGCAACTAATAACATTGCAAATATTATTCCAATTATTTCTGAGATAATAAAAGGAAATTTTAATGTTAATAAAATTAAAAATGACTTTACTTCAGATGAGATCAAAATTTTTTCCAACAATGATATTAAAAACAATTTACCCAATATTAAAAACATAAATAACTTTTTTAAATCCATTTTAAGAGAGAATACCAGTCTATTTGACCCAGTTGTCTGGTAGCAGAAATACGCAATCGTTTCATAAAATTCTTTGCCTTTTAGAGTCGAGGATAAACGAAACAGGTTCGGATTATTTCCATTCTTGGAGGCATAAACGAAATATGTTCGGTTATTTTAAGTTAGGCGAAAAACCTCGGCTTTCAAAAGGCACGGAGGTTAAATAAAAATGGCAGTACCAGAGCAGTATCAATCTGATGTCGAAGCGATTCTGGCAAGGCGATATGACAACGGTGGTGATTTATGGGCCACACCTGATCGACGGTTAGGTAAGGGAAGCCCATTCTCTACTCTCGACTGCGCTATGATGCTTTGGGAGTTGGGAATGGATCCTTCCGAGCCTATATTGAAAGAGACAGCCGAGCTGATCTTAGGTGCATGGCGAGAAGGCGGAAGGTTCCAACTGGCGCCAAAGGGTGCAATAATATCCCTGTCATACCGCTACAACGGCGAGAATCCTTTGCCGCTTAGGATACGCTTCTGATAGCCGACTTAGGAGAACGTTTGAACATCTCTTGGAAATCCAACACAGCGACGGCGGCTGGCGTTGTAATACCTACAAATTTGGTAGAGGTCCAGAGACAACCTTTTCTAATCCCGGCCCGACATTAGAAGCCCTGGACGCTTTTAGATTCACACATTTCCTCAATCAGGACCAGCGTCTTGATAAGGCAGGGGAATTCTTGCTTGATCATTGGGTAACACGCAAGCCCCTTGGTCCTTGTCATTTTGGGATTGGTTCTCTGTTTATGAAAGTTGAGTATCCCTTTCTTCGCTATAACCTCTTTTTCTATGTTTATGTTCTATCTTTTTACAACAAAGCAAAGAAAGACCAGAGATTTCTGGAAGCGCTTCGGGTTTTAGAATCCAAGTTAGTTGATGGAAAGATTGTGGTCGAAAATCTTAATCGGAAGTTGGCAGGTTTTTCCTTCTGCAAAAAAGGGGAACCAAGTGACCTTGCGACTAAGCGTTACCATGAGATATTGAAAAACCTCGGTAGAGACCATGAAAAAACAAAAGTATAACTGGGCTCATCGCATAACATAGCGTATCTGGCTTTGTGCCTTCGACACTCCGCCTAAATCCATACTGGTACTTCAGATACGCTCGGAACGTTAGGCGAAAGGCTGCCCAAAAATGGAGGTACAAACTATGGCAGAAAAATTAATAATCCAAGGGTTTAAACAATTTGGAGGAAAGCATTGTCAGACCGCTGCATTGAGGAATATCTTGGATTATCATGGCTTGCATCTTTCAGAAGAGATGCTATTAGGTTTGATGGGAGGAGTTGGATTCGTTTACTGGTATATGAGACTTATGCCAGCTCCTTTTATTGGCACCAGGTTTGGGAAGCGTGAAGAACCTTTGATAGATGTATGCAAAAGAATTGGCGGTAATGCCACTATATTTCAAACTACAAGTGCTGAAAAAGGGTATGAGGAATTAAAAGAATTACTCCGTGCAGGAGAACCAGCTTATGTATTCGTAGATATGGCTTATCTTTCTTATATGGCTATTCCAGAAGTAGCTCATTTTGGTGGTCATACTGTCGTTGTCTATGGCTTAGATGAGCAAGAGGACAAAGTCTACATTTCAGATCGTGGGAAAAGTCCGGTAACAGTTAGTATAGAGGACCTAAAGAAAGCAAGAAATTCAAAATTTCCTCCGTTTCCCCCGAAGAATAAACTGCTGAAGGTAAAATATCCTTCAAAGGTTGGGAATTTGGAAGAGGGGATCAAAGAAGGAATTAAAGAATGCTGCGCAAATATGTTAAAACCACCGATAAAAAATCTTGGTCTCACCGGGATAAAGAAATGGGCGAGTTTAGTGCCAAAGTGGCCAGAACAATTTAAAGGAATAAATCTGTTCGGTTGTCTTTTTAA
>JACRDV010000153.1 GCA_024860865.1 Methanobacteriota archaeon
AAAAGTGCCATCTCTCCCAAAGACAAATTCTGGATAAATTACGCCCCCATTTTCTTCCCCGCCAACATAAGCATTCATTTCCTTAAGAGCTTTTGAAACATAAACATCTCCAACCTTAGTCTTAACTATTTTTGAACCGAACATTTTTGCGATATCATCGATTACCTGCGATGTTGCAACTGTAGTTATGACTGGCTCGCCCGGTTTAGCTTTAAGAAGATAAAATGCTAAAATAGCAAGAGTTCGATCCCCAGATAAAATATTTCCATTTTCATCAACAACAACACAGCGGTCTCCATCTCCATCATGGGCAATTCCAAGGTCAGAACCTGTTGCAATAACAGCTTTTGAAAGATCTTTTAAATTCTCTGGAGTTGGCTCAGAATCTCGTCCAGGAAATGTCCCATCGAGCTGAGAATTAAGGGTTATAATCTGACATCCAAGTTTTTGTAATAAAAATGGGGTGGTTAAACAAGTTGTTCCATTTCCAGGGTCAACAATTACTTTCAATTTAGTATTTTTAACTGGGCCTCTATCAACTAAGTCAAGAATAGTGTTATTATATGTATCAAGAAAATTTAAGTTAGTAATTTTTCCAACTTTGTTCCAAGGAACATAATTAAACTTACCTTCAAACAGTATTTTTTCAATTGGTTCTGCTTCTTCCTTTGAAATTCCAATTCCATATTTACCAAGAAGTTTAATCCCATTATATTCAGGTGGGTTATGAGAAGCTGTTATAACTGTTCCACCATCTGCCTCCAAATATTTCGTTGCAAATTGAACACATGGTGTAGGGGCTATTCCAATTGAAATTATGTTACAACCGGTGCTTACTAAACCAGAAACAACTGCGCTCTCTAACATCTCACCAGAAAGCCTAACATCTCTTCCAATCACAACAGTTTTATTTCCTCCGAGGAATGTGCCGAATGCTGCCCCAATTTTATAGGCCAATTCAGGGGTCAAAGTTTTTCCAACAATACCCCTTGTGCCAAATGTTCCGAAGAGACTCATGCTCTCATCTAATGCAATTTGTGTTAAAACGTATTTTCTTACTTACTTGAATTTATAATATTTTTAAAACTGATTTGATAATCGAGGCTGATATAAGCAGTATAAGAAGCTTGCTTCTTCTATAAATTGCCAACTAATGTTAAATTTATTATCTTTAAACAACAATTATATATAAATATTGTTGTAATAAAATAATAATATGAAAAGAAAAGAAATCGAAGCATTGCTGTTGCTACGAGAGCGAGCATTAACGATAAATGAATTAGCGAGAAGCTTAAAATTAAGTTACTATTGGACCTCAGCGATAGCGAGGCTTCTTATAAAAAAAGGTTACGCAAGAAAGGATGGAAAAATAGGACTTACTCCCACAGCTAAAACAGCACTTTTTATTAGGTTATCACGTAAGTATAATCTGACCACCTTATTAGTAGACCCGCATGAAGAAGTTTTGCTAATTCTATTAGATCCACTATCACTCGCATTAATACAAAAAAAGACATCACTCGCGCACGCAACAACTTATAAAGCTCTCAATACTTTAATGCAAATAGGTGCTATCAAAAAAATTAGTGGTCAATATTTAGTATCAGATAATGAGCTTAAAAACTTTCTATTGATTCTAAAAGAGGAGAAAGAAATAGCTGGTATTGAGACATATGCAACCATAATTTACTCTAATTATTTTAAATTAAAAAAAGTTCCAATTGGTACGAAAGCACAGGGAAGCTTGACAGCTTTCTCTCTTTTTAAAAATTACGGCATTGAGTATTATACAACTTATGATTATTATATCCATCCTGAAAAAAAGGTTTCAATTGAAGAAATTTTAATTCATTCGCTACTTTGTTCTGAAACTAAAATTGACATAGCAATGTGTGCAGTATTCTATGTTAAAAATAAAGCTATAATAGATAATACTAAAGCAAAAAAAATTGCCAAAGAATTAGGAATATTTCAACTGTGGAGTGATCTTCAAAATTATGTTAAAAATATACCGGTGAAATTCTCCGATAAATTTCCTTCGTGGAAAGAGTTTGTAGAAAAAGCTTCACTTTACGGTTTACAGATTTACCAACCGCCTCCTTTAAAAACATATTTAGATATTTTTGATAAAATTGGGAGTGCTTTAGAAAAACCACTAAGAATCTACGTTTTTGGCGGACAAAACATGCTTATGCGCGGGTTAAAAGCTGCAACAAAAGACGTAGATATAATTGTTGAGAATGAAAATGATTTTAAAATCCTTAATAGCACCCTTCGTGCCATAGGTTATTCTCCGGTCGCAGAGATCACGTTAGAGGATAAAAAGCTCTCTCCAAGCGGCATATACATCGCTGAGAAGTTACCAAGATTAGATGTTTTTACAAAAACTATTGCAGGTGCTTTCACTTTAACTGAGGATATGAAAAAGCGAGCAGAACCAAGAAAATACAATAAACTAATTGTGGGGTTGTTAAGCCCGAATGATATATTCCTGCTTAAGGCAATAACCGATAGGGAAGGAGATATAGAAGATATGAGCATATTGGCGCGCACATCGAACCTTAATTGGAAAAATATATTCAGAACCTACATGGAAGAAGAAAAACTAACTAAAAGGCACTTTTGTTTTACAATCCTGGATAATATAGAGATACTACAAGAGAAGTATGATGTCAAAATTCCATTTCACAGAAAGTTGGTTAGCCATTGTACAGATGCAACTATTATAGACGCTGTTTCAAAGGGATGTAAGACGGTAAAAGAGATAAAAAAGTTAATTGATTTTCCTGAACATCATATAAGAAATAGAATAAATGTGCTTGCCAAGAAGGGGGAAATAAAGAAGAAAATAAGAAAGAAGAAAATATTATTGCAACCTATCTAAGCTGTAAATTTGCTATTCACTCTCTATACGATTTTAAAAAATTATCAAGTGTAAAAGAAGAAACGAATGGTATGTTTGGAATTCCTTCGGTACTTAGATTTAGAAGTTGACTTTTTCCATTAATTGCTAACCAACTCAATAATTCTTTTGCAAAAGATAGTTTTTTTGCTTGAATATCGTTTTCAGCTCGATTTAAGTCCATACCCGCTAAAATTATCAGCTGTGCTCCTAGTTCTTCAGCCATAAATGCACAGCGGTCGCCATCAGAAAAACCGCCGAAGTTCCATAAGTTGGAAAAAGGTTCATTTTGAGTTGTTCCCAATAATAGCCCGATAAATTTATGCACTTCATCCAAAAGATGGATATTATCACTGTGAGCGTGTATAATAACAATTGACCCCTTTGAATTCGCTAGAACAAGGTCCTCGATTTTTCCATCTAAATCAGTAATGATAGCATTCGGTAGAATTTTATTCTCTATTAAAGTTGAAGTGGCTCCATCTGCTGAAAAAATGAAAAATTTACTTTTAAAATCTTTTAAAACATTTAAATGCTCAACTAAAGACTGCCCCTTCCCAAAGATTAGAACAATTCTTTTTTGTTTTATTTGGTCCCTTAAATTAGACAAAGAAGCAAGTTTTTTTGTTCGAAGGATTTGACTTAAAATTTCTGCAGCTTTTTTATCGCGCTTTTGATTATAATGCAAAGTTTGACAAATTTTATTATACCAAGGTTGCCATTCTGAAAATTTCATTTAATTCTCTCAATTGCAATTCTAAATTTTTCTTCTTCAATTTCCCAATCTTTTTTGTATGCCTTTTCGCCAGGTTGGATTCGGCCTAATTTATTGAGAGTTAACTGATTTCCTCGAACTTCCCTTAAAATATAAGGCACATTTATCTTTAATAGCTCTACTGTTTCACTTTCTTCTGCCTCAACATTAACTAAAATTCTTTCTTCCTCGCGAAGATCCATTTCTTTGCGCATTTGTTGGATTCTCCGAATGACTTCACGTGCTAATCCTTCAGCTAAAATTTCGCGGCTTATTCTAGCATCCACATAAATCTTGGTATTCCCGAGAACACTTGAACTAATATATTCTGGGGTTGTCTCTTCAAAAATAACTTCTTCAGGCAATATCTCGACTGTTCCATCACTTAATGTTAGTTCAAATTTTTTATTACGATCAAATGCCTCTCTGACAATACGCCCATCGATATCTGAGAGCGCAGCTAAAATAAATCCTGCTCTTTTTTTATATTTAGGGCCTATCTTATCCATCAGTGGTTTAACTTGAATTCTAATCTCAGAAAATTCTTCGTTTGGTTCTAGCAATTGAATTTCTTTAGCATTAGCTTGAGCTAAAAGAATCGACTTTAAATTTTCAATTGCTTGTTTTATAGTTAAACTCTCTGGTAGAATTGTAATCCTTTGAACGGGTCGTCTTAACTTTAGATTTGCTTTCTGCCTTGCACTTGAGATAGCCTCAATCAAGCCCTTGATTGCCCTCATCTGATCTTCTAGAGTTGGTACAATTAATTCGTCTTTTTGTTTTGGCCAATTGCATATGTGAATGCTTTCGGGAGCTTCAGAACTAACGTTCCTAACAAGGTTTTGATACATTTCTTCAACTATATAAGGCGCTATTGGTGCCATCACTCTAAGCAAAGTTGTAAGAGTTTCATATAAAGTATAATAAGCTGAAAGTTTTATTGGATCTTCTACTTCAATCCAAGTTCTTTTTCTGATTAATTTAACATACCAGTGGCTTAAATCTTCTATTACAAATTCATTTAATGCTCTAGCAGCTTTATGAAGTTGATATTCTCCCATGTTATAATTAAGTTCTTTGAGCAATGAGTTTAATCTTGAAAGAAGCCATTTATCTTCTATGTAAAGATAATTTTTAATTTTTTCAAATGTAACTTCACTAGGATTAAATTTGTCAAGACACATGAAAGTTGTTGCAAATACATAGATGTTCCAAAAAATACCAAACATTTTATTGATTGTTTCAACTTCTTCTAAATTAAACCTAAGGTCTTCCCATGGAGCAGTTGTCCACAATAAATAGAACCTAAAAACATCAGCACCGTACTTTTCAATAACTTCCTCAGGTTTGATCACATTGCCTAAAGATTTTGACATTTTTCGGCCAATTTTATCCAGCATAAATCCGTGCATTAGAACTGATTTGTATGGAGTGCTGTTAAAAGCAATTAACCCAGTCCCCAGTTGCGAGTAAAACCAACCGCGAGTTTGATCGTGTCCTTCACAAATAAAGTCGGCGGGCCACCATTCTTTAAAATAATGCTCTGATCTGGGGTAACCCAAGCATGCCCAAGATGCGACACCGGAATCAATCCACACATCTAATACATCTTGCACTCGTGCCATTCTACCGCCGCAATTGCAGTTTAAAGTTATTTCATCAATCCAAGGGCGGTGATAGTCTTCGGGAATTTTTCCAAATTTTTGTTTGATCTCCTCAATGCTTCCGACTACCACATGATTTTTGCATTTTTCACAAATCCAAATTGGAATTGGAATGCCCCAGTATCGCTGCCTGGTAATACACCAATCTCTTATATTTTCAATCCAATCCCTGAACCTAGCTGATCCTGCCCACTCAGGTATCCATTTTACTTTTTCAATTTCTTCGAGCATTCTTTGCCTCAATGCAGTAGCTTTTAAGAACCACTGCTCAGTTGCGCGCAAAATAATCGATGTTTTACACCTCCAACAGTGGCCGTACCTGTGAACTATTGTTTCGAAATAAAGCATCAACCCTTTTCGCTTTAAATCAGCTATAATTTCATGATTTGCTGTTTTTACATACTTGCCAGCATATTTGCCGCCTTCCTGTGTAAAGTTTCCACTTTGGTCTACTGGACAAAAAATTGGTAAAGCATTCGCCTTTCCAATTTCAAAATCTTCCGGCCCATGCCCAGGTGCTATATGAACGCAACCAGTTGTACCTTCACCAATAACAACTATCTTGCTCAAAACCACTCTACAAATATTTTCAAAATTAAGTGGAACTTCCTCTTTCAAAGGGTGTGTATATTTTAATCCTTCAATTTTCTTTCCAGGAAAAGTTTCTAAAATCTTATATTGAAACTTTAATTTCTGAGCCAGCTGTTCAACCAAATCTTTTGCCAATATATAAATTTCATTTCCAACTTGAGCTTTAACGTATTCAAAATCAGAATGAACTGCAACCGCTAAATTTGCAGGTAGAGTCCAGGGCGTAGTTGTCCAAATCAAGATAAACTCATTTGGTTTATCTCTCACAGGAAATTTAACATAAATTGAAGGGTCTTCAACATCTTCATATTCAATTTCATAATTACTAGCAAGTGCGGTCTCACATCGTGGACACCAATTCACTACGCCCAAATCCTTGTATAACAAACCCTGTTCATGACTTTTCTTAAGCGTCCACCAGGCTGCATTAATAAACTCGGGCTGAACTGACATGTATGCATTGTCCCAATCCATCCAAACTCCAATACGCCTGAACTGTTCAGTCATTCTATCCTTGTATTTAAGAGCAAATTCTTTGCATTTTTTAACGAATTCCCTAACACCAACTTTAGTTTCAATCTCTTTCTTGCTTTTAATTCCAGTTGTCTCTTCTACTTTGACTTCAATTGGCAATCCGTGCATATCCCAGCCTGGTTGATCTCTGACATGATAACCAAGCATTGTTTTATGGCGAATTATTACGTCTTTAATTACCTTATTCCAAGCTGTTCCTAAGTGAATTTCACCTGTAGTGTAAGGAGGGCCATCCATGAAGAAGAATTTAGGTCCAGTTTTTCTTTTTTCTTTAGTCTTTTCGTAAATCTTGTTTGCTTCCCACCATCTCTGAACTCTCTGCTCCAACTCCAGTAGATTTAGCTGTTTTTGAGCTCCTCTGATCATAGGCTAGCCTCCGAAGTATGTAAATCAACAATCCGAGAGAGAAAAATGTTTGACCTTCACTTCTTTTCTTCGGTTCTAGAACTGGGTTGAAAAAAGCGAAGCATCTCAATTGGGAATAGAATCGTCACATTCTTCTCAGCAGCTACTTCAAGCATTGTTTGGAGATATCTTAGTGTAATTGGATCTGTATTCAATACTTTAGCAGCTTCGCTCAATTTTTCGGCTGCTTGAGCTTCAGCTTCAGCCATAATTACTCTTGCCCTACGTTCTCGCTCAGCTTCTGCTTGTCTAGCCATAGCCCGATACATTCCTTCAGGGATGACTACATCCTTAACCTCAACTGCTGAAACTTTTATTCCCCATGGATCAGTAGCCATATCAATAATTTCTTGCAACCTTTTGTTAACCTTCTCTCGTTCAGCTAGCAACTCATCTAAGACCGCATGGCCAATCACACTTCTTAAGGTTGTTTGCGACATCATAGAAGTTCCATATGTATAATTCTCAATTTGAGTTACAGCTTTATTTGGATCAAATGCCCTAGCATAAACAACAGCATTTACTTTAACAGGTACATTATCCCTGGTAATCGCATCTTGGGATGGAACATCTATTACAAAAGTCCTTAAATCGACCTTGACCATTCTGTCCACAATTGGGATTAAAAAGAATATACCAGGGCCTTTAGCCCCAATAAGCCTCCCTAGCCTAAACACAACTCCTCTCTCATACTCTCGCAGAACTTTGATTGAACTCCAAAGCAGAAACAAGAAAATTAGAACTACTGCTATGATCGCAAGAAACGTTGCAGGAGGAAGCGGCATTATTTCACCTCTTTTTTCTAACAAATAATTTTAATCCTTCTGTACGAACAATTACTACTTTTTCACCTTTTAAAATTTCCCCTTCTTCTGCATAAGCCTTCCAATATTCGCCTCGAGCCATTACTGTGCCTTCAGGCTTTAGATTGGACTCAGCTATTGCTTCCATACCAATCATCTCTTCTGGTCCTATAGCTGGTTTTCTCCTATGAGCCAAAATAGCCTTTCCAATAGCAAATACAAAGAAGGCTGTTGTAGTGCCCACAACTGCAACAATCACTGGCCAAGAAATCTGAATAAATGGTTGTTCAGGAGATGGGACTAGCATCAGCGATCCAATTACCAAAGCAGCAATCCCTCCAGCCGTTAAAATGCCGTGTGTAGGCGCTTTAATATCTGCTATGAACAAGATTATAGCAAGGACTATTAACAAAATACCGGTAATATTAACCCCTATGGTCCCAAATGCGAATAATGCTAATATTATACAGATCCCGCCAAGAACTCCGGGCAAGATTGCCCCGGGTGAGTAAAGTTCAGCAATCAAACCAATGAAGCCAATTGTAAATAAGATGTAAGCAACATTTGGATCTGCTATTGTTTGCATGAATCTTTCTTTAGTTGACATTAAAATTTCATTTGTTGAAGTGCCTTTTAGGTCTAATTTTATTTTTTCATGAAAAACTTTGACCTCTTTATCATGAGCCTTTGCTTTAAGATCTGAAAGATCAACTGCAATAAAATCAATTACTCTTTGTTCAAGAGCTTCACTTGGGCTTAAGGCAAGATTTTGAGTGACAAATTTCTCGGAGATATTTATTGGCCGCTCATGATCTTCAGCAAGAGACCTCATTTTTGATGCATATGCATTAATAGTCTTGTTTGAAGTTTTTGTACCGGTCATTTCAACGGGTTGGCAAGCTCCAATCGATGTAGCCGGAGCCATGGCTGCTATGTGACTCGCCATTAAAATGTAAGTGCCAGCAGAAAATGCATGAGCCCCACCTGGGGCTACATAAACTATTACTGGAACTCTTGAATTTTCTATCCTCCCAATGATTTGGTCCATTGACTGAACTAGTCCACCTGGTGTATTAAGCTGGATAATTAGCGCGTTAGCGTTATCTTGCTGAGCTTTATCTAATGCTCTGAGAATATAATCTGCTGAACCCGGATTGATCATCCCCTCAACTTTAACTAAGTAAACAAAGCCTTGGCTAGCTCCCACTGATGAAAAAATTAATAGTCCTAAAAATACTCCAATTAGCACTCCGTACTTGTAAAACATGAACATCACTTTCGAACAAAATAATAATATCTAACTAGTATATGAAACTGAACGAGGTTTTAT
This sequence comes from Methanobacteriota archaeon, assembly GCA_024860865.1. Taxonomy (GTDB): domain Archaea; phylum JACRDV01; class JACRDV01; order JACRDV01; family JACRDV01; genus JACRDV01. Next base: position 8,984 of record JACRDV010000153.1, read on the forward strand.
TTTGATTATTGAAGAGATATGGGTAGAAAAATGGCGTCCGAAAACATTAGATGAGGTTGCTGGACAAAAGGAAGTTGTTGAGCGATTAAAATCGTATGTTAAAGTAAAAAATCTGCCACATATGATATTTGCAGGTCCGGCTGGAACTGGTAAAACCAGCGCTACTTTGTGCTTAGCACGAGAACTTTTTGGCCAAAATTGGAGAGCTAATTTTTTAGAGATGAACGCAAGTGATGAACGCGGGATTGATGTAGTTAGAGGAAAAATAAAAGATTTTGCAAGAACTATTCCGTTAGGAGAGGTTCCATTTAAAATTATTTTTCTTGATGAAGCTGATGCTTTAACACCTGACGCTCAAAATGCATTGCGCAGAACTATGGAAAATTTCACTGCTACCACAAGATTTATCCTCTCGTGCAACTTTTCGAGCAAGATCATAGATCCGATTCAGTCTCGCTGTGCAGTTTATCGATTTAAACCCCTCTCTAAAAAAGAAGTCTCTGAGAGACTAAAATTCATTGCAAAAAATGAAAAATTAAACATTGCTGATGACGCTATCGATGCAATTATATACGTTTCAGAAGGCGATATGAGGCGAGCAGTTAATTTACTTCAAGCTGCTGCTTCTCTTGGAAAAAAAATAACAGCTGAAACGATGTACCAAACTGCCGCAATTGCTCGACCTGAAGAAGTAAAAGAATTAATTCATGTTGCTTTAAAAGGGGATTTCCTGGCAGCTAGAGACAAACTTGATGAATTGTTAATCACATACGGAATGTCAGGCGAGGATATTCTCCAACAAATTCACAAGGAAATTTTTGCACTTGATGTACCTGAAGATGTTAAAGTTAAAATTGCAGATAAAGCTGGAGAATATGATTTCAGAATGGTTGAAGGAGCAAATGAAAGAATTCAGCTTGAGGCTTTGCTTGCACAAATCACATTAATTGGAGAAGGCTTGGGAATAGAGAAAAAGAAGAAGACTAAAACAATTTGAATTAAAGCATTTTATTATAAATATTATAAAAAATTAAAACTATATAAAAAGGCTTTTTCAAACTTTTGTCAGACTTTAGGCCAGCAAATTGAAAAAAGCCAGCCTAAAAAAATTAAAAAGTTAAGTTAATTAATTAGAACAACGCTAGCGATAGCGGGAAAATAGGATGGAGAAAGGTACTCTAACTCTGGACTTAATTCTAGATGGCCTTCCTAGGACCTCAAGCATAGTAATTATAGGCGAGTTGGGCGCAGGGAAATCTATTTTAAGCCGCCAACTTTTGTTCGAACAGCTAAAAAAAGGCGAAACAGGAATTTATGTGTCATCTGACGAACCCCCGCGAGAAGTGCGTGAGCACATGAAAAGCTTTGGTTGGAACATTGAACCATATGAAGGCAAAAACCTGGCCATTATTGACAGCTATACATGGGGAATTGGAGCAACTTGGATACTTGAACAAATCAAAGGGAAAGAAGAAAAATATGTCGTTCCTTCTCCTGCCTATCCATACCAGATTATTAAAGTAATCAAAGAAGCTGAGAAAGAAGTTGGCAAAGGTACGGTTATTTTAGATTCGCTTACTGGTATTACCAGAATTGCTTACTCCGAGCCAGAACTCTGTTTACGATTCGGAAAAGATATCCTAGGGGAAAAAATTGGAGAACCAATAATTGTAACTGTCGATGAAAAAATAATTGAACCTATGAGGATTAAAGCACTTGAAGCTGTATCTGATGTCGTCATTCACTTAGGGCCCTATCCAGAAGGATCTATTTTCAATTGTAAATCTAAAACCCGAAAGTTTGAATCAAAATATTCGATAAAGTCAAATGGGGTTTATCTTGAGTAAAAAAATAGAGATGCGGTATGGAAAAGGAAAAATTGCTTTCGAAATTCCGGAGAAAAATATTCTTCAAATTATTGAACCGACTGAAGTCACAGGCGTTAATGATGCTGACTTGGAAATTGAGCATGCGATAAAAAATCCAATTGGATCTAAACTTGATGAAATAGTCAATTCTAAAGATAGGGTCGCAATAATCGTGCCCGATCAAACTAGATATAGCAAATCGATTGAAAAAATTGCTCGTGCGCTTTTGAAGAAGCTTTTAGAACTTGGCGTTGGGAAAAATAATATATTTATTATAGTAGGTCAAGGAGCTCATAGAAAACCAACTGAGAAAGAAATTGCGCATCTGCTTGGGACAATACCTCAAGAGTTTAAAGTTTATGTTCATGATCCTCTTGATAAAAACTTAACTTTTGTTGGGCGTACATCATATGGTACCGAAGTTTGGGTCAATTCACTCGTCTATAATGCAGATAAAAAAATTTCCATCGGATTGATTGCTCCTCATCCTTTTGCTGGATACACAGGAGGTTCGAAAAGTATTTTGCCGGGAGTGTGTGGAATAAAAACAATAAAGCAAAACCATTCTTGGCTAATCCACTCTAGGGCTAAATCTGGTTTATCTAAAGGAAATCCAGTTTTTGAAGATATAATTGAAGGCGCTAAAATGGTTGGACTTGACTTTATTGTAAATATTGTAGTAAATCACAAAGATCACATCATTAAGGCTGTTGCTGGAGATTTTATTAAAGCACATAAAGAGGGTGCGAAAATCTCTGACGCAATTTACCGCGCTCCAATAAAAGAAAAAGCTGACATTGTTATAGCAAGCGCTGGGGGATACCCCATAGATAGCACTTTACAACTTTCAATGAAAAGTTTAGAAAATGCAATTTTAGCTTCAAAAGATGATGGAGTAATAATTCTTGCAACAGCATGTGAAGAAGGTACAGGTCTTGAGATATTCTTTCCAGAAAAAGATCCTTTTCAAGAAATTATTGTTGCGCCAGTTCATGAATTTGCCAGAGCAATAAAAATTCCGCAATTCTTATTTTTAGTTACAGAGCTTTCAGAAGGTATCACAAAGAAACTTCTGCTACGAAAGGCACCGATAACTGAAGCTTTAGATTGGGCTTTTCTTGTTAAAGGTAAAGATGCGAAAGCGATAATTATGCCTTATGCTTGGAGAACCGAACCGGTGATTAGCTAATGATAATTCCTACTGGAATCCCGGGTTTAGATGCCCTATTAGGTGGTGGATTTAAATCAAGTTCGAATATTCTTGTAGCAGGTCCACCTGGCTCAGGTAAATCGATTTTAAGCAGGCAAATTCTGTACGATGGGTTGAATAAAGGCTTTTCTTCAGTTTATATTACTGTTGATGAGCCCCCACAGCAAATTCGCGAGAATATGATTAGCTTCAAATGGGATATATCCAAATTCGAGCAACAAAATTCGTTCAGATTTATCGACGCCTTTACTTGTTTGCTTGGAGAGTTTG
>JACRDV010000154.1 GCA_024860865.1 Methanobacteriota archaeon
CAAATTTGCTTTACTTTTTTGAAGATTCAAAGAAATATTAATTCAAAATACATAAGTTTATCGCTTAAAAAGACTGTTAACAAAATTATTTGAAATTTCAGATAAAAATTTAGCATAGTTAAGAACATTCTAAAACTTGGAATGCCAATTCTTTTAGAATGCCAAAACAAAACTCTCGTGAACGGTATCAAAATTAAGTGATCAAGAACTCCACCACAGATGTGCGAGTTTAGGATTTAATGTAACTTTAAAGTTGAATTCAGACAAGAGGTTCCGGCCAACAAAACCCTCGCGATTTGGATTGGCAAGAATTAAGGGACTCTTTTTCCAGTCCTTTACTAAACGGGCTGATAGAATTTTACTCACAATTTTTTCTTTAGCATCTTTTATACAAATTTTAATTTTCCTAACGAAGTGCCAGTAAGAACTTCCAAAGTGAATTCCTCGATGAAACTCTTGTAAAGTTGCGTTAGGAACAATTTTCTCACAAAATTAGTTTCGATGAGGCCGATATTCATCGGTAGCTAGTTTTAAAAAATAGACAGGCCACAGATCGTGATAAATGCCTGACGTTGGAACTAAAATTTTTTGCTCTCCGAACACATAAAGAAATATTGGTACTAATATTACCTCCGCTTAAAAAAGCACCAAGAGGTAGGAATTTCCATTTTAATACCATCTGCTGCTTTCTACTACGTTTGTATAACCGAAGGTATTCCATTTTATCATCTCCTTGGTGCTTAAACTTGAATCCTTTATTTCTACGAAATCCTTCATTTCGGTTGTTTGGTGATATAAGAAAGTTTAAATAAATTTAATTAAAAAGAACGCTCAAGTATGGAATATGAGATCCTTTTGCATCCAGAAGTTAAGAAAGAATTTGATAAACTATCGAAAAAGCAGCAAGTAATATTTCTTAAAAAATTGGACAAAATTAGGCAAAATCCAGAAATTGGAAAGCCGTTAAAATACGACCTTAAAGGTCGGAGAACTCTATATTTTGAAAGAAAATTTAGAATTATATATTCTGTTGACAATGAGAGAAAAGATGTATTGGTTCTGAAGTTAGAACACAGAAAAAAAGCATATGATTAACTATTTCTTAGGTTTTTTTAAATCTTCTAAAGTAATAAATTTACCTTTTCTAATATCCTCTTCTCTCTTATCAAGTTCTTTTATTAGATCAAGGTTTTTAATTACCTCTAAAGTAGTTATTATACTCTCATATTCTTTTTTTGATATCACTATAGATTCATTACCCATATTAAAAATTAATTTCCTAGTTATTTAAATACTTAATGATTGCAACTCTAAAATTTCTCGGAGTGAGGCCTTCATTGCCCGGTTGTAGTGCAGACTTTTCTTAAAAAAATCCACCACTTTTCCTTTACAAAGCTCGTAAGCCTAGATGCTAGTTGAACATAAGCCCAATTTTAGAACATCTTCATTTCTTCCGGCCTAGCTAATCTAGGCTTACCAGTTCGTGGCGAATCCCATCGTGCTATTTCCATCAATCGGTCTTTTTTCTTTGGTATTTTCTTCAAAACAAATCTACCGTTTACTTTTTCAAATCTCACCAAAAATAGTTTATTTTTTTCATAATGAGTTATTTACTCATTTTATAATAAATAGGTAACTCGGAAGCGATTCTCTAGGAAGCGCGTCAGTAACAAATTAGCCAATAATAATGAGCAATAAGAATAAGCTAAAAATTTAAATGCTGAAATATTTTTTTGGAGAACTAAATTAAACTGGTTTTTCAAGCAGCTTTCTTTTTCTAAGGACTTTTCCTTCAGAGTCATGAGGCGTTCTTAAAACCTCATCATTTCCTTTTTCAAGCTCATGTGCTTCATCTACAAGCTTCGCAGCATACCTAAGAATTTCATGCGCGGCTGCCACAATAGGGATATACTTCTCTCTCTCTTTTAAAATGAAGCATCCTTCAACATCAAGAGCTGCCACTCTTTCAGCCATTTCATAAGCTGCCACTGCCTTAGCTTTTGCATATGGATTTGAAAAGTCCGCGGCCTTAACTGCTAATTCTTTGTCAATTATAATTTTTGGAAGCTCTGGCTTCTTTCTAGCTTTAATAGAGTCAATTACTCCGTCAAGCTCGAATTGAACAACTCTGAATGCTCCAGTGATTGCCAATACTTTAATTATATCTGAATTAAAAATAGCCATTTCAGTTGGATCTAAAAATTCGCGCCGAGCACCGATCATAGGGTCGCCTTTGATTAAGATATAGCCAAGCCCCTGTTGCTCAAGTTCAGCTTTAATTTTTATACTCACAGCATCAGAAATCATAATAGTTGGAATTGCGCACTTTGACAATATCTCTCGCGCTTTAGTTGGACCATGAGTAGCAAGATTCGGGCTGACCCAAATAATTAACTCTGGCTTATATTCTAACATTTTTTTAATTATGTTTTCTGTTTGCTCCGGCCCCATCTTTGCTCCGCTTGAAATCACTCTAACGTCTAAATCCTTGCGCTCAGCTCGCTCATCAAGTAAAAGATCAAGCAGAGATGATGTTCCAATAGCTCCAGATTTAATGACTCCAACTCTAACCAAGATAACTCACAATTTTTAATTTCGAACCGAAAATTTCTTACAAAGTAAATTTATAAAAAAGTTAGCTCCAAAATCTTAAAACTTCCAAGAGCTGACTTGAAGCTATTATAGTTCGATACTAGGCTCATCTTTTATTGACGAAAAGATAACATTTGTTCGGGCTTCTTTTATCCCTGGTAAAGAGATTAATTGCTGCTCAACGAACTCTTTCAAATCATTCATATCTTTAGCTAGAATTTTGGCCACTATATCATATTCTCCAACTACTGTATAAACTTCCGACACTCGTTTCATTGTGCTCAGTTGTTGGGCTATGTTAAGAGTATCGTTTGCATTAGACCGAATTGATACGACGGCTGAGATAGCATAGCCAACATTGTTAGGATTAACAAGTGCTGTAAATCTCCGAATTACGCCATCGCGTCGGAGTTTTTTCACGCGTTTATTTGCGCTCGCCCTGACTAGCAGGAACGAAATACGCTAACGTCGCTTACTCCAACTGCCTTTCCGATCTCTACAAACGGTGTGCGGGCATCTTTTTGTAGGATTTCTATAATTCTTCTATCGAGGTCGTCAACCATTTTATCACCTGATTATGAAATCTAACTCTTATTGTTTTATGCACAAATATCTCAATTGTGATTTGATTTTCCAACCCCAAGTTTTCTACTGGAAAATTTATGCACCGATGTCATTTCGAATTTATTATTAGATTTTGAAGTATATAAGTTGACAGAGGTGGCCGGAAGTATTCTTAGAGTTAAGAATTCTAAACAAAGTTAAAGTTTGATTTTCGACTGACTGAGTACAACCACCAACATTCAAAGACTTTCATGTCTCAATAAAATTAGACTTCAAAAAAGTTATAAATAGCTTCTCTATAAGAATGGGGCTAGATAAAGGCTCCCTTGATTGAAATCCTAGAGTACCGAGCTTATCTTGTTAAAATATCTAATATTAAGGAGTATTATTGGTTCGTAAAAAATGAAAGTTTGAATCGAATCTGATAAAACAAGCTAGAGATGACATGCTTCGTGACTTGTAGAAATATTAAGTGACGTGAAAATAATGGAAAGTTCTTCAGTAAAAAAAGTTGTAGGACTAAATGTTGTAAAGTCCAGCGGTGAAATGGAAGTATTCAACCCAAATAAAATCAGAAATGAATGCATTGAAGCAGGAATACCTTCCTGGACAGCAGCTGAAGTTTCGCTTGCAATTGCAAATCGAGTTTATAATGGTATAAGCACAAAAGAAATTCAACGTTTAGTACTCGAGTTTTTAAGAATTAAAGACCCTGATTCTGCGAAAAGGTATGAAAGATTCCACAGTATGTTAGTCAGAACTTCAAAGAATCTAATTGAACCATTTAATAGAGAGAAAATTATAATTTCATTAATAAAAGAGGCTGGACTTCAAAGCGATGTTGCTGAAAGAATTGCAAAGGAAGTTGAGGAAACTCTTAGGCATTTAAAGCTCGACTTTTTGACTTCGCCACTAATACGAGAAATGGTCAGCGTAAAACTTCTCGAATATGGCCTAGAAGAAGCTAGAACGAGTTATACTAGAGTTGGACTGCCTGTATTTGATGTTGCCCTTTTGATTGAAGGCAACCACCCCTCTTTTTTAAAAGAAAATACAAACTTGCAGCTTAACCCTGAAACAATTCATAAACACATGGGAGATACTGTTGCAAAAGAATTTACTTTACTTAAGATACCATTAAAGCTTGCAGATGCCCATTTAAAGGGTCTAATCCACATCCACAATTTAGAATTTTTTATGACGAGACCATTCTCTCAGGGACATGATTTGCGATTTTTCTTAAAAAATGGATTAGTTGGTTATAATAATTCAGTTACGGGGCCTGCTTGTCATCCCGAAGTTGCAATCTTACATTCTGTTAGAGAGTTAGATATTGCTCAAACAAATTGGTCTGATGAACAAAGCTATGATTTCTTTAATATTTGGTTAGCACCTTATGTTGCTGGCTTAAAATATGAAAAAATAAAACAACTCGCTCAGATGTTTATTTATGAAGTTAACCAAATGTTTGTTGCAAAAGGACAAACTGCCCCCTCATTAATTATGCTTGAGCCGACTGTTCCAAAGGTTGTTGAAAATATTCTAGCTGTTAAGCCAGGTGGTAAAAATGGCCCAGAAACCTATGGGAACTACGCAAAAGAGGCTAACCAACTGTTTAACGCTTTTATTGATGTGCTTTTACAAGGCGATTATTTAGGAAAGCCATTTAATCTTCCAGTTATTGAGATTAAACTCACTCGAGAACATCTTTCCAAATTTGAAGAAGAATACTCCAAAACAGCAAAGCTAGCTGCAAAGTTTGGAATGCCGTATTATCTAAACTTATGTCCAGAGTACATGTATAACATAACAAACTCATTGTACAGGAGGATTACAGCACAGGATTCAGGTGATGAAAATTACAGAGGCTACCTTAGGACAGGTTCGCTCCAAGTTGTAACTATTAATTTGCCAAGAATTGCATATGAAGCAAATGGTAACGATGTTAAATTTTTTGAAATTTTAAGAGAAAGAATGAATCTTGCAAAAGAAGTTTTAATGTTTAAACGCGAAATCATTAAAGAAAGAATGAAACATGGAGCACTGCCTTTTTGCAGCATGGATATTGGTGGTGAATATTATCTAGACCTTAATGAGCAAACGCTTGACATCAGTTTTGTTGGTTTAAATGAAATGTTAAAAGCTCATATCCAACAGGAACTCCACGAAAGTCAAGAAGCAGAGAATTTCGGCCAAAAAGTCGTTAAATATATGGTTGATACAAAAAATGAGTTTATACGCCAAACTGGCCTGCGATTTGAGTTGATTCAAACTGCAGATGAAAGTGTAAGCCACAGACTTGCTTTGCTTGATTTCAAAGAATTTAACGGAAAAACTGTTGTTCAAGGCAACAAACTTTCTGGATCTATTTATTATACAAATTTTTCACACATCCGTTCAAGTGCACCTATCCCACTAAGTGAAAGAATCAGGACTGAAGCTAGCTTCCATCCACATGTTCAAGGAAAAGCAATTTTAGATTTATTCTTTAATGAATCAGATCCGGAAAAAATTTGGATATTAACGAAGAAAATCGCCACGGAAACTTTAACAGCTCGCTTCACTTATACGAAAGATCTTACTTTTTGTCACAAGTGCAACAAAATGAATAGCGGATTGTTAGAAAAGTGTCCAAATTGTGGGGCTGAAAATAATAATTTAGAATTTTATTCGCGCACATCTGGATATTATCAAGCACTAAAACAAGGTTGGAGTAGCAAGAAACAAGAGTTACTTGATCGGTATAAATACAAAATTTAGAGTAAAGTTCGTCAATTCTTTTTTAGAGAATTTTTTCTTAAACTACAAATTTTCTAAACGATTTAGGGCGAGATTTTTTCAAAATGGAGTTAAAAAATTCCTATACTATTTTTTATAGTAGAGGTTCTGTTGCGTTTTCGGGACTTAATACTTCCGACCACCTCTGTCAAGTTATATACTTAAAGAATTGCATAATAAGGTATGCAAGCTATTAAAACAGTTCAGATATCTTATCAACCTACCCACGAGATTCTCAACCTGCTTGAAGCCTCCAGGGACATGGTTAATTATTCCATTTTTATTGGCTTAGGGAAAAACATAACCTCTAGGTTCAAGCTTTCGAACGAGGTCTACCACAAGTTAGCAGAGTCTGGATTGCACACTTGGTATGCGCTCTCTGCAATTGAGGTTGCTACTGCTATCTTGAAGAACTATCGAAAAGCAATTAGGAGAGGAGAAAAACCAAAGCAACCACATGCTAAAAAACTTATGGCCAAACTTGGGAACCAAGCATACAAGGTCGAGGGAGACGAGCTCAGAATTCCGATAAAGCCCAGAGAATACTTCTATGTTA
>JACRDV010000158.1 GCA_024860865.1 Methanobacteriota archaeon
AAGGATGTCTGCATTCAGAATAACTACAGGGCATTTGATTTCAAGACAATAGATGAGCGTGCTTACACCCTTGAAAGAGAGCCCATCTTTCTGATCAATAAAAAAGATAGATATGGTTCAATACAAATCGGTGATGTCAGGACAGCAACAGTAGAAAAAACGATAGTTGACATGATATTTTTAGTCACCAGAAAAAATTATCCGCTTTCTGGCAGGGAAATAGGGAGGACAATTTACAACATCCTCGAAACAAAGTCCTTGAACATCGGCTTGATGATACGCTATGCAACAAGAAGAAACATGAGCGCAGAAGTCACAAGAATACTCGCAAAGCTATACCAGAGATACCCTCACCTAAAGGTTTTGGAAAGATTTGCAGCCAGAGAAAAAAGCATAGAAAAAGTTGTAAACGAAATCACAGGAGAATACTGATGGCTACGCTGTTTGGAGAACATGAATCAAAATTGTTGGGTAATAAAAAGTCCTTCGAAAGAAGGAATGTCGAAAAATTCAGAAGAAAGTATCGAGATGTGCAACTGATAGAGAAAGCCATTTATGTATTAGAATACTTGTCACAGTTGCGAAGTGTTGGCTTAAATCCATTGTTTAGAGGCGGTTCTGCCACACAGTTTATGCTTCCCACTCCCATAAGAAGGCTCAGCATCGATCTTGATATAGCAACAAGCCAACCAGAGAAGTTGCTAGAATGCATGAAGTCGATTAATCTAAAATTTGATAAAAAGTTTTTTGATTTTACTAAAGACAGAAGGCCTGGACTGCATTACAGGATAACAACCCCAACATATTACACCCCTGGGTTTTCTGGATTCTTTTTGTTGGATGTGTTTGAAAAAGAACCGAAATATAAAACACGGATGATGAAACTAAAAACAGAGTACTATGAATCCAACGCAAGAGCAAAAATACCCACAGTAAATTCAATGCTAGGAGATAAGCTATCCACACTTGGTCTTAGAACAATTGGTCTTCATAAAAACAGGCCGTCAATGGAACAAAGCAAGCAACTTTACGACATAATTCAGCTGTTAGACCATGCAACTGATTTTAGAGACATATATGATGCATATTCTAATTGCTTCAAGATTCAAGTGGGTTTCCGAGGATTAAAAATCTGTCTAGATGACGCTCTAGATGACTTGGCATATACGTTAAAATTATTTGTAATAAGCCAACCAACTGGAGCTCTTCCAGCTAAAATGAGGGATGACGCTGCGTACATAAGAGATGGTATAAGAAAAGTTGAGAGTCATCTGAGAAGGGATATAAGGTTTACATATCTCTCAGCGCGGGTTGGTGCTGCAAAAACACTGTTTGCATCTAGGGTTCTAAAGTTAGTAAATGAGAGAAAACTTACGAGCAAAGAAGCAACTCAGATATTAAGACTTCTAAAAGATATAAGCGGAAAAGTTGCTGATAAAGATTTTATTGAAAAAATCATACCAAAAGTGAGACAAAAGGAAAAAGCGATTAATCCAAATGAACTGAGAGGAAATGCTCCGCTAGCGCTCATATACATATACGGCTACTGGTACCCCTTTGAGCTGGTTGACGAAGTAAGAACATGAACACCAATCCTTCTTCTACGTTATCCACGTCCTACCCTTTATAATATATTGAGCAAAAAAAGCACTCGTGCTATAATCAATAGGTATTTGGGAAAGTGGGGTATTCACACCCAATTAGGCCCACTATTTTGAATATTCGACCCAATGTTCTAAAAAACTGAATGTTTTAGCGTAAATTCATTGATTCTATCGCAACCTACAAGAACTTTTAAAAATAATAATGAGATAAATTATTATAGGAAACTGGTCTTTCATACTTTAGCGGGGTTAATCGGGCTCCACCTTAGCGGGGACCGCAGCATTTGCGGCCGCAATAGGGTAGCCAGGAAATCCCGTCGGACGTATGCTAAATATAGCATATGGGCAAAGCTCATAAGGTCGTCCTAGACCAATGAGGTCAAGGATTTCCTAAGAGACCCGAAGATCGGAAGTTCAAATCTTCCCCCCGCTATCAAAATTTGACAACCCATACTTTCTGTAATTTAAAAAAAATAACTTCTTGCAAAAACTAAAACAAACTTTTTCCTAGCCATCAAAATGAGTAAACTTTAAAACCTAAGAAGTTGTTTATTAGAAGAATTTAGTTTGAATAGGGGTGTTGAAATGTCCGCTAGTGAACTTGTAATAGCTGAAAACTGCAAAAAGGCCGGCCTTTCTGACGATGAAACAAAGGTCTATATCGCTATGGTTAAAATTGGAGCGCGTCAAGCTTCTCCTAAGGAAGTTGAAGCAATAATGAAGGAAAGCAAGATCCCGGCTAAAGGAAAATTCACTAGTGTGCTTCAGCAACTGGTCAGTAAAGGATATGCTAAGCGCGAAGTTCGAGAAAAACGTTCTCGTTATTACCTCAACGAAGGGAAAAAACTCTTCTAATTTTTAAAAATCTTTACAAATCGCTCTCTTATACTCTTCTTAAGCTGACATACATTTGGCTTGTTGCTTTAGCTGCTTCGTGCTCTTACACAACTCTCAACGAGAGAGAAATCTCCAGTATACTAATTCATCAATTAGCTGATGCTATCTATTTAAATTTATACAACCAATCACTTTAGCTGGCCCGATAAATCTCGTATAATAATTGGGATCTTTAAAAGCAAGTCAGAGGCAATTAATTGATAGCCATGCTCTTTTGCGCACATATCGCCAGCTAATCCATTAATAAAAGCTCCCGCAACTGCTGCTCTAAAAGGTTCAATTCCTTGTGACAGAAAAGCACCGACTACTCCTGCCAATACATCTCCAGTCCCACCAACGGTCATTCCGGGATTTCCAGTTAGATTAATTTTAACTCGGCCAGCAGGATCAGCTATTATATCTTTGTTTGCCTTCAACAAAAAAGTAATTTCAAGTTTTTTTGCTTGCTCTTTTACTATCTTAATTCTGGATTCCAATTCTAATGGCAAAGTGACGCCAGTTAAAATTCTAAATTCTCCGGAATGCGGGGTAACGACACAAGGAGCGCCTGCAAGTGCAGTTGGTTTGCTAGCTAAAGCTTTAATTGCATCAGCATCGACTAAAAGGGGCAATTTTAATTCTTTTACCGCTTCAAATACCTCTAAAACAACCTCAAACGTCTTTGGGTCGGTTCCCAATCCAGGACCTATCACTACTGCTGTTGATTTCTTAATTGAATCTAACAGTTTAGGAAGTGCCCCACGCGAAAGAATATCGCCAGGCATTTTTCTCGTAATTATATCAGGTGATATTGCATTAATTGCCCAAGCAACTTTTTCTGGTGCAGCAACAATCGCAAGGTCAACCCCAGCCCTAAGAGCTCCCAATGCTGTGAGAGCCGGTGCTCCTACATAATCGATACTCCCACCGATTATTAGCAATTTTCCAAAATCGCCTTTATGTGAATTAAGCGGTCTTGATTTAATTGCAAGTGTAACATCACCTGGTCCAGCATAAATCTCAGCTTCTTTAGGAATTCCAATATCAGCCACAATAATTTCTCCAATATATTGTTCTGCTTTCACCATTCCAATTTTTTTATCATGAAAAGTTATAGTAAGATCAGATTTAATAGCAGTTCCTAAAACTTCCCCAGTGTCAGCATTAATACCAGTTGGTATATCAATTGAAACTTTGAATGGTTTAGCAGAATTAATTAACTCAACAATTTGTGCGAACAAACCTTTCACTGGAGTTTTGAGCCCAATTCCTAAAATTGAGTCAATAATTACATCAACATCTACGGCCTTAAGCTGTAAGAGCCCAGAAATAGGATTCAAAGTTACATTTGGAGCTTTTTCAAGAGCTCTCCAGTTCTTCTGTGCCTCAGATGAACGAATTGACTCTGGTCGACCAAGCAAAATCACTTCTACGTTAGCGCCAGCTTGCGCTAAGTATCTGGCTGCAACAAAACCATCTCCCCCATTGCCTCCTAACCCTGCGAACACTTTAACTCCAAGATTTTTTGGGTTGAAACGCTTGGCAATTACTTCAGCAATTTTCTTGCCTGCATTTTCCATTAATTGTAATTTAGAGACTCCAAAGTATTCAGAATTAAATTCTAAGGCTCGCATCTCCTCAACAGATAACATTTGTTAAGTTTGACCTCCGAAAGTTTAATCTGCTTTTGGTAGCGTTAATATTTTCTAAAGATAGTGTTGTATATGAGAGTGATACCTCACCCAAACCGGACATGAAGATTTCCCTCATCCGGCTTTTTCCACTGTTACCGCTTTGCACGGAGTCAATGTTTTGTTGCCGCCACATTGACCGGTTGATTCCATTCGGTGCCTCAGTTCGGTTTTATATTAACCTAC
>JACRDV010000156.1 GCA_024860865.1 Methanobacteriota archaeon
AAAAATTAATTTTGGGATTATTTTTAATGAACCCAAATTTTTTTGCGCAATCAAAATATTTTATTAAGCCTTTCTCATTCTCTTTATCAAACCCATAATCCAATTTTGACAAGTGTTCTTTCATAAAATTTGTGCTTATATTAATTCCTTTTGAAAGTTTTTCAGAAATCACATCAAAATTTTCATAAGCATATTTTTTCGATTTACATAGTTTTTGATATAACATTTGTAGCTGCTCAGGATGTTGTTCTGCAAATTCCTTCCTAATTGCCCACAATGCATAGACCATTTTATTCCCCGTAAGAGCTTTCCATTCTTCGCCTAGATCAGTCAAGACTTTATTTTTTCTATAGTTTGCAATCAGTGCGTGGTCTCCAATAAGGAGTGCGGCATCAGCTTTTTTAAGCATACTTTTTATATCGGGATTGCTGTGGTAAATGATTTCAGCATTGATACCTTTAATTTTCAAAATGATTTGAGCAAGGATAGTTGAGCTTGCCGATGTACTAGGAACGGCTAATTTTTTATCCTTTAAATCTTCTAAAGAAGTGCAATTCTCAGAAAAAATAAGTATGCTTTTTGTTTCACCATAGCCGCTTATCGAAAAATCAGGGAGAATCAATAGATTCTTAGAATTTTGTCCGTAGATAATTGATGGAATTGGCCCTATATCGATTTCATTGTTAAGAAGCATTTCTCCAAGTTTAGGTGGGTGGGCAGTATGAAAACTAGAATCGTCCAATTTAACTATACCATTTACAATTGCATAATAGATAAAATCAGTATTTTTAAAAAAAGTTTGGCCAATTCTTATATTAACCATTTTGCTCCAAAGAGATTTTCATATTCAGAATTTATATTTTTCTCTTGAAGTTTTTAAAACTTTTAGAGATACATTTAAACACAATAGAAAGTATTGTATACATATGATAGAGATGCAAAAATTGCAGCCACGGTTTTAAAAGTTGATTTCCAGAGTATATCAATTATCTTGTTGGAGGCCCTCATGAAAGATATTATATCAGTCGATGAATTTGAACTTAAGCTCGATGAACTTGCATCTATAGCAGGTTTACCAAAAGATAGAGTAGTTGAAATTAAACGTATTGGAAAAATATTAAAAGGATGATTTGAAATGCCACAAACTGTTGTTACTGTTAGAATAGATCAAAAACTTCTGAGATGGTTAGATGAGATAGCAAAAGCGCTTAAAATTGATCGAGCAAGTATAGTGCGGATATTATTGAACGAAGGTGTACAAAAACATAAACTAGAACTTGCATTAAAACTCCTAAAGGAAGGAAAAATCACCACTGAAAAAGCTGCAGAGATGTGTGAACTTTCTATTTATGAAATAATTGAAGCTGCCAGAAAAGAGGGTATACCAAGTCAATTAACAATTGAGGATATTAGAAAAGAAACAGCTACCATGCTGAAAAGGCTAAAGAAAGTCGAATTAGCCAAAAAAATCTCATAAGAAAATCTAAGAAAGAATATAGAAAGTTTTAGAAGACTTTAATAATTTCATATGTTGTAGTTCTCTGTGCTGGAATTCTTCCTGCTTCTCTTATCAATTCTACAAGCTGATCTTTTGTGATGTATTCCTCACTCGTAGCGCCGGCAGCGTGAGTTATCTTTTCTTCTACCACTGTTCCATCTAGGTCATTAACCCCATAATTTAAAGAGATCTGGGCTAATTTTCTCCCCAACATTATCCAGAACGCTCTGATATTTTTTATATAATCATTTAGTAGAATCCTTGAAACTGCAAGAGTCTTTAAATCATCAAAACCGGTTGGGCCATTTTTAACTAATCCTTCTTTTAAAAGACATGTGTTCTGGGGATGAAAACTCAGAGGTATGAATGCTTGAAATCCGCCAGATTTCTTTTGTGTCTCTCTCAGTTTAAGGATATGATCAACTCTATCTTCTATAGTTTCGATGTGGCCATAAAGCATAGTTGCGTTGGTTTTTAATCCTAGTTTATGGGCAATCGTATGAACATTGAGCCATCCCTCTCCGCTTACCTTATTCGGGCATAGCTTTTTTCTAAGCTCTTCATTAAACACTTCTGCCCCGCCACCGGGAATTGAACCTAAGCCGGCATCAATAAGCCTTTTCAAGACTTCCTCTATACTATTTCCAGAAATTTTTGTGAAATAAGCTATCTCCACAGCCGTAAAGGCTTGAATGTGAATATTTGGAAATTTTTCTTTAATTTTTTTTAGCATTTCTTCATAAAATTCGAAGGAAAGATCAGGATGCAATGAGCCAACAATGTGAACTTCAGTAATACCAAGTTGTACTGTCTCTGAAATTTTTTTTAAAATTTCATCAATAGATAGAGTATATGCTTCAGGTGATTCTGTATCCCTATAGAAGGCGCAGAATTTACATTTACTAACACATATGTTAGTGTAGTTTATGTGCCTGTTGATCACGAAAGTTACAATGTCCCCAACTGTTCTTTTTCGGAGATTATCTGCTAAAGCACCGAGCAAAAGAAGGTTATTTGATTTCATTAAAACAATACCGTCTTCTCTATCAAGTTCTTCTCCATTTAGTGCCTTTTCTACTACACCTGAAATTTCATCTTCGCGAAATTCTTTTAATAAAGCGCTTAATTTTTGCATAAGAACATCCTGCTAGGGTTTAATACCAATATGTATAGCAACTACGCCACAGGTAAGATTGTAAATTTTGATATTTTTTAATCCAACATCTTCCATTATTTTCTTTAGTTTTTCTTTAGAAGGAAAATTTATTACTGAATTAGGAAGATAAACGTATGCATCTTTCCTTTTTGAAACTAGTCCCCCAATAATTGGAAGAACTTTGAGAATATAAAAGTAGTAAATTTTTCTAAATAAAAAATTTTTAGGTTGAGTGAATTCGAGAGAAATAACTTTTCCACCTGCCTTAACAACTCTAGTCATTTCTTCAAAAGTTTTTTTAACATCTGTAACATTCCTTAAGGCAAAACTAATTGTTGCGCAATCGAAGGTATTGTCCAAAAAAGGGAGATTTTCTGCTTTTTGTGCGATGAATTCAATTATTTTTTCATATTTAGTATTTTTAATCTTCTCTTGAGCTTTAGCGAGCATTTTTTTGACGAAATCCACTCCAACAACTTTGCCATTTGCTCCGACAAGTTTGGCTAGCTCTATGGCTAATTCACCTGTTCCAGTAGCAACGTCAATTGCCCTACCTCCTGGTTTAAGTTCAGACTTAATGGCAGTGAATTTCCTCCAGTATTTATCTCGGTTTAAACTTAGCAACGTATTTAGAAGGTCATACTTATCTACGATTGCTGAAAACATCTTTTGAACATACTCTGCTTTTTTTTCCGTATTGAAATCTATCATGATATCTCTCCTAAACGTTGCGAAAACGAATTAAAATCAATCTTAACTTTTTTGTTTAAATTTTCTACCGTAGAGATTTGTTAGAATTAGAAAATTAGTCTTTTAATTTACTTGAGAAGTTCTTCAATTGATCCAGTAAGCTCGCTTTCGCTTATAGCCCCTGTATACCTTCGAGCAATTTTTCCATCTTTTGTAATAAAGAAAGTGGTTGGGATACCGGTAACTTCATAGTCTCTCGCGATCTTTCCATCCCTATCATAGCCATTTAGGAAAGTAATATCAAATTCTTGAATAAAAGCCCTTGCGTTAGCCTCGCTATCTGCAATATTTATTCCAATAAAAATGACTCCTTTTTCTTTGTATATTCTGTAGACTTTTTCAAGAGTAGGTGCTTCAAAACGGCAAGGGCCGCACCAAGAAGCCCAAAAATTTAGTACAACTGGTTTACCTCTAAACTCTTTGAGCGTGAGTTCTTTACCATCGAATAATTTTAAGGTAAATAGTGGAGCATCAGATAGAGAAGTTTTCTTAGTATATTTATCAATAGCATATACAGCAAACACCAAAAGTAAAAATATGGTGGCTGAAATCAGTACTATTTTCTTGGTTTGCAAATTTTTCTCCTTTTTTCTTTAGTTTTAATTATGGAATGAACTAGCTATGTTCTATCCATTTTTATATCTTTTGATAGTTGGTGGCAATTGGTTAATTTGGCCATTTTCTGCGAGTGAAAATTTTTATAAAAAACAAAAAAAATTTTTACTAATAAAACCCGGTGATAAATTGGGAATGCACAACAAGTTTCTATAAAAATTAAATTGGTTATTTGTTTCTGGCTTTAAAGCTTTCTTCATACCAGTCAACCAGTAAGTCTTTCTTAAAAGTTTTTGAAATAGTTAAAGTTGAAATTGCAAAGAGCAATATAATAGCTCCAGTTGCAGCATGAAGAACATCTTGAAAAGCATGAGTCATAACATACAACCATCCGTTCTGAGCTATATGAGCATATCTTCCAACAAGTATATCTATTCCTAAAAGAGTTGTTGCAATTCCAAGAGTTGGAAGGTTCACCATAATTATGCCGTGTTCAAAATAGGCCCTTTTTGTCTCTCTAATAAGTAAGTAAGTTAAAACTAATGTGGGAAGGAATACAACATAAATAAAAGGCGCTTCAATTCTTTGATCCCAAGGAGTTTCAGCTTGGCTTGCAAGAATTGCTGAAAGTGAAATAAATGATATAAAAATTATAAAGATTTCTTTTGTTGAGGCAGCACCAAAGCCTTCAAATTGATCTAAATACTCTTTCAAACCAATGTAAAAATAATATAGCACTAAAGGAGCAGCCATCATATGGGTATAGTGGAAGAAGTCATGTCCAAACGGTCCAAAGAAATGCTCTGCCACTTCTCCGAATCCGATTAAACCAGAGAAAATAATTCCTACCATAGTAGGTTTCCAACCATATCTTGAGCCTCGGAAATAGATGTGGATAACATACACAGCAACCAAGCTTGCCAAAAAATGAAACATGCCAACATATAGATGCACGGGGGTTTCAAGCATTCCAAAATGAACGTCCCATTGCCCTGCTAACATAGATTCTTCATTAAAATTTGCTTTTTCAAAATCAAGTGTAAATAACCAAATTAAAGAAGCTAAAATCACGATTATTAATAAACCTTTTTTTATATTAATTGAATTTCCCATATTTTAATTAAGTTAATTTTTCTAATATTTAAGTATAAGAGAAAACTTTTATAAATAATTAAGAAAATTGTTTAATTATGGCATACGATGTTTTCAAAATAGTTGGGGATAAAAGTAGATTAAATATATTGAAGTGTATTGGATTAAAACGCAGTGGAATATCTGTGAGCGAGATAGTTAGATGTACGAAGCTAGAGCAATCTCTAGTATCCCATCATTTGCAAAAATTGAGAGAAGAGGGCTTTGTGCGAAGCAAAGCTGAAGGACAGCAGAGAATTTATACAATTTCTGATCCTAGAATTTTATTTCTTATTGAAAAAACCGCGGATGCATTGAGGTACGTCGCAAGGGAACCATTAGGGATTACTGGAGAAAAGAAAATCGAAAAACAAATTAAAACGGGGAAATTGCATTCAAAGGAAGAGTTGTTAAAAGAAATATCTAGTTTTGAAAGGGAATTTACACTGCTATTTGGAGAAACAATGGCAAGGAAAATGGCAGTACAAATGAGGAAAGTTGTTAAAGAAATGTTTAGTAAAGGTTAATTTTATCTTTTTCAAGCTGATTAGTGCCAGAAAAATTTGATTTAATTATAGGAATTCTGATTCTCTTCTGCCAAATTAAACCGACCAAAATTACCTTCAAAAAATCTTTTAATGTACATGGACGTGAATAAATACCCATATATTTATAAAAATTTTTTAATTTAATTAAAAAACAATAACAAAAAATTTATATTAGTTAAATTCCCCCTTTTGGCTGTGGAAAAATGAAGATCTGCTTTTTTGTTAGTATCAATTAAGAATAGGTGATGAAAAATGCCAGAACAAGTAGATCCTTTAACTATAATGGAAGAGGACCTCAAGAGGGCTCTGAAAAAAGCTCCAGATCAAAGGCAGTGGGCGATGGTGATTGATCTCAAAAAATGTGTTGGATGCCACGCGTGTACTATCTCTTGTATAGCTGAGAATGTTCTGCCGCCAAATGTGATTTATAGAGTTGTCTTTGAAGAGGAGTCAGGAGAGTTTCCTAACACTAAAAGGAAGTTTATCCCCCGCCCATGTATGCAGTGTGATAATCCTCCCTGCGTACCAGTATGTCCAGTTAAGGCTACATGGAAAAGAGAGGACGCTATAGTAGCAATTGATTACAACAAATGCATTGGCTGCGGTAGATGTGTTAGGGCATGTCCCTACAACGCGAGAAGTTTAGATTATGCAAGATTCTACACAGATGGAACTCCCAAAATTGAGGATTACGAAAAGAGGCCTAGTTTTGAGTATAAGAAAAAATGGCCGAGAGTTAAATATGCCCCACCAATGCTGAGCGCTAGGAAATGTCACTTTTGTATCCATAGAATAGAAAACGGTGTGCTTGGCACATGCACCACAACTTGCATAGGAAGGGCCACTTATTTTGGCGATGCAAACGACCCGGACAGCTTAGTTTCCAAGAAATTAAAAACACCAGGTGCTGCAGTTCTTAGACCAGAACTAGGTACAAAACCCAGAGTATACTACCTTGGCCTGTAGGAGGTTAAAAAATGGTCGAAACGAAAAAATTTGAAAATAGTGAAAATAATTCACAACCCATAACTGATTTCACATTAACTCGTAGAGATTTTATTAAACTCTCTGCTTTTGCGGCAGGAAGTATAGTTGCTGCTAACTCTTTGGTTACAAGGGCTCAAGCCCAGCAATTAACTCCAGAGGAAGTTTACGAGCTTTCTAAACCAGAGAACATATTGTACTCTAGTTGCCTGCAGTGTAACACAGGTTGTCCGATTAAAGTAAAAATCCTAGATGGTGTTGTTGCGAAGATAGACGGAAATCCTTTGAGCCCATGGAATAGATTCCCGCACATGAAGTATACTACGCCTATAAAAGATTTAGCTACTATTGATGCAGGACTTTGTCCAAAGGGCCAGTCTGGAATACAAACATATTATGATCCTTATAGAATACGTAAGGTTCTGAAGCGCGCCGGCAAGAGAGGTGAGAATAAGTGGGTATCCATTCCCTTTGAGCAAGCTATTGAAGAAATAGTAATGGGCGGTTTACTTTTTAAAAATGTTCCCGGCGAGGAGAATCGCTACGTAGAAGGGCTCAAAGACGTAATTGTTTTGCGCGACCCAAAGGTTTCGAAGGAAATGAAATCAGAAATCGATAACATCTGGCATGAAAAGGATGCTGCTAAAAAGAAGGAGTTAGTCAATGCTTTTAAAGAGAAGTTCAGGTACGAACTTGGCAAGTTAATAGACCCAGAGCATCCGGACTTAGGGCCAAAGAATAATCAGTTTGTATTTATGTGGGGCAGGATGAAGGGAGGACGTAGTGATATTGTTAAAAGATTTGTTGCTGGTGCTTGCGGTTCTTACAACTATCATGGTCACACAACAGTGTGCCAAGGTTCTCTCTACTTCACAGGTAAGGCCATGAGCGAACAGTATCTGTACGATGCTGGGGAAAAGAAGTACAAATGGACTGGAGGCGATAAGTTCTATTTCCAAGCGGATGAGGGTAATGCAGAATTCATAATATTTGTCGGTGCTGGCTTGTTTGAAGGTAACTATGGGCCTACTAATAGAGCAATGAAAATAATGGAGGGCGTAGAGTCAGGTCGCTTAAAGTTTGCGATTTTAGACCCAAGATTTTCTAAACTGGCTGCAAAGGCTTGGAAGTGGATTTCGACTAAGGTTGGAACAGATGCTGCTTTTGCTTATGGGATGATAAGGTGGATTTTAGAGAACAAAAAGTATGATGAGAATTACTTGAAAAATGCTAACAAAAAGGCAGCTGCAGATGCTAAAGAACCTACTTTTACAAACGCTGTTTGGCTAGTTAAAATAAAAGATGGAAAACCAGAGAAGTTCCTATATGGATCAGAAATTGGGCTTTCAAAAATAAAGAAAAAGGAAGGTACCGAAGAAGTGGAAATGGATCCATCAGTAGTTTTGAAAGATGGAAGTCCAGTAGCTGTTGATCCATATGATGAGGTTACAGGAGTCACTGGTGACCTATTTGTGGACACAGAGGTAGGAGGCATTAAAGTAAAGAGCGCTCTTCAGCTTGTCAAAGAGGAAGCTTTTAAGCGAAGTATAAAAGAGTGGGCAGAGCTTTGCGGTGCAAAGGAAGAAGACATAATAGAGTTAGCCAGAGAATTTACCAACCACGGGAAAAAAGCAGCAGTTGATGTTCATAGAGGAGTATCACAACATACGAACGGCTTTTATAATGTAGGTTCTTGGTTCCTCTTAAACCTCCTGATAGGTAACTACAGCTGGCTAGGGGGAGTTGTACAGCTCACAACGTATAGTGGTG
>JACRDV010000027.1 GCA_024860865.1 Methanobacteriota archaeon
TATGCAGTTCTGAAGTACAGCCTAAAGAATGATTAGATTAAAATCTTTATATATATAAAACAATTCTGATAACTGGAATAATGGCTTAAGGGCAAATTTGGTTTGGATGCACTTATACTAGAAGGTGGAAGAAAAGGGATAATATTTAAATTTAAAAAGCGTTGGAATTTATTTCAACTTTAAAAGTTGGTTTTCCCCGCCATAAATGACGGGTTTCCTTTGGAGGTTTTTCATGAAAATATTCCTATTGGCAGCGGGTGTTGGGAGCCGTCTTCGCCCTTACACTGATTTGATTCCTAAAGCATTATTACCAGTAGCAGGACGACCTGTTTTGATTTGGATTTTGGAGAGACTGAAAACTCAAGGATTTAAGAAGGTCGTACTCTGCATTAATGAACATTTTAAGAATCAATTTGAATACCACACCTCAAAAATTGATGGAATAAGATTTGAGTTCTCAGCCAGCAAAAAACCATTAGGTACAGCTGGGGAAATATTAAACTGCAAACACTTAATTGATGATTCTTTTATAGTATACTATTGCGATGAGCTCACAGAAATTAATCTGCGCGACCTTGTTAAATTTCACCGAGAAAGGAATGGCGTTGGGACCCTTGCTTTAGTTAAAAATATTCCTCTAGAAGTTGGAGTAGTTGAAACGGATAATAATGGCAGCATCCAAAGTTTCATAGAGAAACCTCCCCTTGAAAAGCTCACATGGGCAGGCATCGGAGTTTTTGAAAAAGAAATACTCAATTTCATAACTAGGTCTGAAGGATTAGATTTCGCAAAGGATATTTTTCCAGCCATTTTGAAAGCGGGTAAAAAACTCTATGGCTATGTTTCTGAGGCGACATGGTTAGATGTGGGGTTGCCCCATCATCTTGAGATTGCAAATAAATTGTTGTCAAAGCAAAAATTGCATTAATTTGTTCACTTTTGGCAATTTCGTTTATTTGAAAAAATTCTATTAAGATTGAGCAAGAGAGTTGTTTTCAATATTAGATGTTTAAAAGATTAGCAAATTGAATTGCAGCGCTTTCATCATCAGCCTCGATAGATATAAAATAATCGCCTGCCATATTACTTAACCAAGAGACTAGAATGTACCTTTTTCCATCGTAGTACATTGAGAAGAGAATCCCTTTAGCATTGACATTTCGAACAAATTTTAAATTGGGATCTTCACTAAATCGCAATGCCTTCACTTGGGCATAGATTTTCTCTTCGAACCTGATTATGTTTATTCCGACAATTTTTTCATTGAATTTATACAAAGCTTGAGCTTCGCCAATAACATTCTCTTCAAATCCACTTCTTTTCTCGCTTAGCTTATACAAAGCATATTCACTGGGCAATTTTTCTTTAAATGGAAACATAAGTATAGGCGAGCCTGTTGTTAGATAGGCATGTCTATACCCTAAATCGAAGCCTATTTTGTGGCCAGACTGGTAACTAGTTTGATTGCCAGCAGCAAATCCTTTTTTGTAGCCTACTAAGTAACCAACAGCAGAACCTAAAATCAAAACTATCACGATAATGCTAATTAACATTGATTTTGAAATCGGCATCTAAATCCTCATGGAGTCAAAAAATTATGACTTATCTCTAGGTAATTAATCCATAAGATGCAAAAATTTAACGTGCATTTTTGCTATATATTATTAGTGTCTGACTTAGATTAAAAAACAAGTTGTGGGTTAAATCTATTGCATGATAAAAACAAAAATAGACCTGACCCACTTTTTCTATTTCAGTGTGGATGGTATTAATATCTTGCACTTCATTCAGAAAATTTTTCTCACAGAACAGCAGGGATAGAAAAAGATTCTTCAAAAGGCTGCTGGCTTGGTAAGTATAGTCTAGAAAAAGCTCACTGAATTCCTTTTATGGGCTCCAAATTGCTCTAAGTGTGCACAAGAATGGGGCTTATTCTCTCCGGAAATGGAAACCTCCTCCCGATCTAAAATTTGGGGAGAGGATAGCTGATTGGAACAAGACATTGGCTGCGCCATTAGAAGAAAATAATGAAAAAATTGAAGGGCTAAATCAGTTTTTTAAAGCAAATTGAGGCTAAAGATAGCAAAGCAAGAATTCAATCTTTTTCATACCAACTACATCAAAGCAAGATTTATACGTCTTTATTACCAATAAGTCGACTGTTAAAAGATTCTCGTAAAGTGGTGCAAGGCATGCAAGCCAAAGTTAAGCGTTATTACGTCGTTGTTAGAGGAAGAGTCCAAGATGTAGGGTATAGAAAGCGAATAGAAGGCACAGCAGAGCTTTTCAGTCTCAAAGGTTTTCCATGGAATGATGTGGATGGCTCTGTTAAAATTATTTGCGAGGGTCAAGAGGATTTTCTGAACAGATTTTTAGAAGATATTGAGATTAAAGAAAAATTACCTTCAGGTATTTTTGTTGAAAGCTTGGAAAAGAAAGAGATTTCGATTGAATTCCCCCTTCCACCAAAGTTTGCAAGACTAGAAACAGAAGAACTTGCTGAGATTTCAAGAAAACTAGATATAGGGAATGAACGATTAAAGGGGATCGAAGTGAATACCGGAACGATGAGAGAAACTCTAAAAAGCATTGATTCAAAATTAGATACTTTACCAGAAAGAATCGCTAACGCTATAAAGTAACCCCTTACGTTCATAGCCATTAACGTGAATGCTGCCGTTCTTCTTCACCTATTTTTGTTCAACCAGAGTGATTTGGGTGTTAAAAGAAACAGTACATTGGCTGCACCATTAGAAGAACAAGTGAAAAAGATTTTGCTGCTAGATTCTCTACATTCCCGGGGTGGTTTGTTCTTAGCCAACAAAGAAAAATTATTAACTATAACTAACTCTTATCTGAAATATTAGAATCTAAGAAAGCTTTCAACTATTTGCCCAATTATCTTCGTAAAATATCTCCAACAAACATTCCAACAAGCCTAAGCTCTTCTAAAAGATATTTATTTAAATTCTACAGTTCGTAA
>JACRDV010000157.1 GCA_024860865.1 Methanobacteriota archaeon
AATTGTTATGTTTTCCCATCTGCCTGTTCCAGTGTATGTGTAAGTGGTTGTACCACCAGGTTGGTTTTGATTGGTACCAGAGTAAGTGTAAGATGTTTTATAAAGCCCAGCAAGTGGAAATGTAAGTGTTCTACTTTTGTTTGTAACGTTTGCATTTGAAGAAGTCCAAGCTGGGTATTTAACAACACCCTTTGCACTAACTCTTAGCGACCAAACAGCGCCATCAGCTCTTGTTGGATATTGGGTTGTGTTACTGAAATAAGCAGTGTTAGAGTTTATTGCTCCTGTGTTGTTACTCCCAGACAAAACTATCTCCGGGGTTTCGTAGTAACCAGTTAGCTCTACTGCACTTGGATCTGCTGTGACAGTTGTTGTTACAAATGCAAGGTTTCCAATTTGAGCTGCAACATCCGCGCCAGCAATTGTATCGCTTGCTCCGCCAGGAGCTTTCTCACCGACAACTACTACGCTGGAAGGAGCACCAGTGGTTGTGTCAACGAAGCCGAATTTGGTGTAATCTCCGCTATAGCTAACAGGGGCAGCAACAGCACCTGCCAATGTGATACCGAGCATCAAAGCACTCGTAGCTGCAGCAGTGATTTTTCTGAAAACGCTCATTTTATACCTCCTTATAGTTATTGAGCCATTTTCCTAGTCGCAAATCTTTTTATATTTGCTTTTCGAATCGAATCAGAGTCAGACGTTTGTCAGACCCTTTCATTTTCTCATTCATAATTTGTTATTCCTCTGTTGAGGTAACAGAGCAAGTAGGTCAAGTAGTGCGAATCTAGAACAGATTTGGCACCACCAATAACTTGCTCGAGCATCATAATAGTATTTCCCTTTTAAACCTTTTTGCCCTAAATGTTGCAATATTAAAATAAAAAACTAAGATAAAAGGAGATTATAATCTAAAAGAGTTTATTACAGGTTTTTTTGGTTTCAAAGGAAATTTAAACATATTATTTTTGAAATAAAGCCTTTCTAGCAGTTTTAATTTAGCAATAGAACAATGGGCTTAAAAAGGCTCTTATTTAAGCTCATAAAAAATCCTAGAATACTTGTTTTTCTTGGTTTTTAATTTCAAGATAATTTAAATACAAGAATTATATAATATCTTGCGTGGAATCTTAATGGCCGAAGCAACTGTTTCTGAGAAATATCAAATTCAAATCCCTAAAGAAGTTAGGGAGAAGCTCGGAATCGAGCGGGGAGATAAAGTAATTTTCCAAGAAAAGGATGATATGCTATTCGTTAAGGTAAAAAAACTGCCAAAGAATCCCGTAGCGAATATCGATGGGATATTAGAAGGGTTAGATCTAAAAAAACTCAAGGCTCGAGCAACTCAAAAATTGCTCAAAAATAAGTTGGGATTAGTCTGAGATTCATTGACGTTGGAATTTTTTTATGTGTAGCTTTAAAAAGCCCTCAAGAATATTATGAAGGATGCAAAGCTCTTTTAGAGAGATTAGAATTTCGAGCAGGGAAAGTAAAGGAGAAAGCCGCAACGACTGCACTCACTCCTACTGTTTTTTATTTTATCCTTGAAAACAGAGAAGATCTAACCAAGAGCAAAATTACGCAAGCGATCTTAAGCATGAAAGCATTAAATATTTCATTTTTACCTTTAACCGATGGAGATTTAGTTGAGGAAGCTGCAAGATTAGCTGAAGAAAAAGAGACAGATTTTGATGATGCAGTTAATGCTTTAATAATGAAAAGAAGCAAGATAAAAGAAATTTATGCTTTAGACATGCATTATGATCGTTTTGAATGGATTAAACGAGTAGTACCATAGTTTTTTATTGATACTTCAGGAGCAGTTTCAACTACTCTGAAAATTTCTTCCGCCACTGGGTAAAGCCGCTCATGCTCTAAATTGCTCTTTGCTGAGTCTAGGTATTCCTCTGCCTTTTTCATGCTCCACTTAACCAAATCTTCTCGGCTTTTCCCCATAGAGCAATTCACCTTTAGCTTGGGCTTCGAGTATTAGGGGGTTGTCTTTAAGTCCTCTCAAGTAGTCCTCTACCGACAAAACGATTGGATAGAC
>JACRDV010000026.1 GCA_024860865.1 Methanobacteriota archaeon
AACATATTCCATATGGGTAATTTCTTTGGCAATTCTTTCGCTTATTTTGATCTATTTTGCCTCATTTTTAGCTTCATCTATTGCAACTAACATAAAAAGTGAATCCATATTAATGGATCTAGTATCAAACATAGCTTTTTTAATAATCATTTTTGGAGTAGTACAAGCAGTCTATATTGCTGTAAGCTATTTAATAACACTCCCAATTGCAGCGCACGCTGTCCCTGAACTTTATCGAGGTACTTCAATGACTGTTATGGGGTACATTGGATTTGGTGGAGGCAATGTTTTAAGATTCATATTTGGTGCACTTGGATTCTTTACTACTATCCTGATAAATGACATAAAGAATATTCAAAATATCAATTGGAAACTTATACCCCCGACTCTATTCTGTCTGATTTTAGCATTGCTGCTTCCCATTGTTGGACCTATTTTAAGCGATATTTTCTTAGTAGCAGCAATGGGTGAGATAGCACAAACTGGTACTGAAGTATCAAATACTTTAGCATCTTTACAAAAACCATTCCTCGTATTTTTTACCACTCAGGAGGGTATGATAAGCAGAGGAATTCTCATGTACTTTTTCGCCGGATTGGCGATATTTGCCACCAAGTATTTGCATAAAAATAGCCGAACTGTTGCATTAGTATTAGCCTCTTTCTTTTGGGCAAGAGGATTAACTAGAGTAGGAAATTTAAATCCAGCTCAGTTTATTAGTAGTATACTGCCGGGAGTTTTCTTTGGCTTAGCTATCTTCATAATAATCTTAGGCATAGAAAATGTGTTAAAATTCTTGCGGAAGACTGTGTAAAAGAAACCCTAAAAATATTATCAGATAAAAGAAAAATGATTTTTTGGAAGTCAATTAAAGTCAAACTTAAAGTTGAGGTTGTTTAAAGCATGAAAGTTTGCATTCTTAGCCCTTATCCAGAATTTCGGAATGGATTATCTGCATATACTGCGTTTTTAATTGAAAAACTGCGTAACTATGTAGAGGTTTCCCCTATATCCTTTTATCAAAATAGAACTATGCCGCTATTAAAAGAATTCTCGAGTCCCATAAAGATACGCAAAATATGCAAAAGAATTGAAGAGATAGACCCAACAGTCGTTCATATTCAGTTCACAACTGTGGCTTATCCAAAGGTAAGCTTTTCTCTATTACTTTCTTTGCTTAGAAAACTTAATAGGCCAATAGTTTTAACTCAACACGAAGCAATTCCTGAAATTAGAAAAATAAAATTGCGAACGGGATATGAAAAATTTATCTATGAAAAAGTTGATGCAATAATTGCGCATACAGAACATATAAAGAAATACTTGCTAGACATAGGAGTTCCAAAGGAAAAGGTAGCAATTATCCCTCATGGGGTTCATATAGCATCTAAAATCAGTAAGGGAGAAGCTCGAGAAAAGTTAAATCTCAGCTCAAATGCTTTAATACTTCTTGTTTTTGGCTATATTTCACGTCATAAAGGAATTGAATACGCAATTAAAGCTATGAGGTCGATTCGTAAAGACGTAGAACAAGCTCGACTTATTATAGCTGGGGGATTACCCCCTCTTTCGAATGATTTTGCTTATCTTAAAAAACTTAAAGCGTTATCCGAAGCAGAAGGCGTTGTTGGCAAAACCCTTTTTACAGGCTATGTAGAGGACGAGTTAATTTCAAGTTACCATAGGGCTGCTGACATTCTTCTTTTACCTTATACAAATGCATCTGAAAGTGGAATTCTTCATTTAGCTGTAGGGGCGGGATTGCCAATAATAGCTTCAAATATTAAAGGGTTAGAAATTGTAAGTCAAAACGGAATAGGGCTCTCTGTTGATCCATATGATAGTGAAAGTATTGCTGCAGCTGTTAAGAGACTGCTAAAAGATAAAGAATTGTATCAAAAATGTATAAAGGCTTGCCAAAATTTAGCGAAAGAACGATGTTGGGAAAAAATAGCAGAGATGCATGTACAATTATATGAAAGTTTGAAATCTAATTTTAATTAACCATAG
>JACRDV010000159.1 GCA_024860865.1 Methanobacteriota archaeon
CAAATACTTAAAGTTATCGGAGACTACCCCCCATCTAAAGAAAATATTCATGCACGCGTAACATCAGACGGCCATGAAGTGTTAGATGTTATCAATGAAAGGGATAGCTTCAGAATTTTCATAAAAAAGAAATGAATAAATTTTAGGAGGGATTTAGTGGGAGACAAGCTTAGATTGACACAGATGGTAGCTTTACATGGATGAGCTTGTAAAGTAAGGGAAAGAGAGCTAGACAAGTTGCTCAGCGGTGCAGGTATAATAGTTCCAGAAATGGGCAAAATTTTACTCGGACCAGGTGATGATGCAGGGGCAATAAAGATTACAGAAGACCTTGCTTACGTTACACACCTCGATTTCTTCACTCCAATTATAGATGATCCTTATCTCTTTGGTAAAATAGCTGTTTGCAATGCTATGAGCGATATCTTTGCAAAAGGTGCAGTAGAGAACCTTGGAATCTTGATAATAATGGGCTTTCCAATTAAAGTTCCTATAGAAATAATGCAACAAGCATTAAAAGGAATTCAGGATTTTTGTTCAGAAGTTAATGCTGCAATCTTAGGCGGCCATACAATAATTAACCCCTGGCCAATTGTTGGAGCTGCAGTCGTAGGTACAATAAATCCTAGCAAAATAATCAAAAATTCTACCGCAAAACCCGGTGATGCTTTGATTTTAACTAAACCTCTTGGAACTCAACCAGCGATGGCTGCACATAGAGCGATTGGAACTGATGCCGAAAAGGAAATAACAGCTATACTATCAAAAGCAGAAATTGAAAAAATGATTAATGCTGCAGTCGAAATTATGATAACCTCAAACAAAGCTGCTGCTGAAGCAATTATAGAAATTGGGGCTAGTGCAGCAACGGATATAACTGGATTTGGAATTCTAGGACATGGCGGCGAGATGGCAAAACGGAGCAAAGTTGACATTGAGATCCATACTCTTCCAGTAATAAAAGGAACGCTTCAAATATCGAAACTCTTTGGTTATGGTTTAAAAGAAGGAAGATCTGCAGAGACTTCAGGTGGACTCTTAATTTCAGTTTCAAAATTAAAAAAAGAAGAACTTATTCAACAACTAAAAAAGCAAAATATTCCAGCATTTGAAATTGGCCAAGTTAAAAGTGGAATTGGAAAAATCTCTTTACAAAAGGATCTTAGTATAATTGAAATCTAATGGTCAATGAAAAACTAGTAAACCTTTTAGGAACTAGTTTTGAGTTACTGCTGCAAAGCAGACCACTAATAAAAATTTTGGTATATAAAATATAACGTAAAGAGTATAAATGCGAGTATAAATCCTTTAGAGAAAAATTTTATAGAGCTAAGAATGAAACTAAACTTTATTTAAAAACAAAATACCTTGTGACTTTAATGAAGTTAGAAGGAAAGTGGCGGCGGCCACGGGGATTTTCGAGTTAGCACTTATCGAACCCCAAGCCCTACTGGGCTTACCGAATCTCTCCTAGAGATCTGAAGTTCGGTGTGAAGCACCAGCTACACTGATAGCCACCACTTTAAGTTTTGTTTTTATGAAATGAAAGATAACTTTTTAGATAATATGTTCTCAACTATTTATTTTAAATTTCCTAAGCCAATTTAGGGGGTAGAATCGATAAACTTTACAGAATTCTTCGATAAAGTCCAGAAAACCAGTTTCTATAGAAAAATGCCCATTGATTTTCTTAAATTTTGTCGGACCTAGACCTAAACCTAACATGTCTGCTCTAGGATGTACGCTGCTGTCCTAGAGCTTTAACAATCGAGCTAGCTAAAAAAACAAAATTGTTATAGGGATAGATCATTCTGAAGATATAATAAAGAGAGCTAAGGAAATGCAATTTCAGCTAAGATGTTATAACGTAGTATCTAGAGCGGGAGATGCCGAGAATATTCCTTTTCAGATGGAAGTTTTGACTTGGTAATAGCAACCTCTGTGCTGTATCTCTTACTAGATCCTCTAAAAGGGCTAAAGAGATGATCAGAGTGGCAAAGTTTGGAGGTAGAGTAGCAACTCCTCACCTTTCGGATAAGATAAATGGGGAGAATGTTGAAAGGTACAGCGAGCACTATGCGCTAAAAGGTTTTGAACTCGAGGCTATCTATGGGTTGGGTGCGGCAGAATCCAATCACAGATTCTAAGATTGTCCTTGGAAGAGTTGCATGGAAAATGTGAGCTATTAAACATTGAACTTTTTAAAACGATGGATGGGGGGCGCTCTTCTCTAAGGGGGAAAATGAAAAATGAAAACTTATTTTCTAAGTATCTTTGTTTTAAAACAATCTAATGTTTGGTTCAAATTTAAAGCGCTTTTTTCTCATTTTGGTTATTTGTTGAGCAAGTCCTTACAAAATATTTATAGTTCCAGTTTCATACTGAAGCGGCATTAAATCAAAGTCCTTTGTTTAGGTGCTCTCTTTGAAGCTAAATCCGAAATTCAAGGATGAAATCACAAAGATTCACGGTGGCGAGAAAATAAAGCTTTGCTATCAATGCGGTACTTGTTCTGGCAGTTGCCCAATTACTTTCATAACCAAAGCTTATAACCCTAGGGGATTCATCCAAATGGCTTTGCTAGGTTTAAAAGAAGAAGTTCTTACTAACAAAAATATTTGGTTATGCACCGGTTGCTACTCGTGCTACGAGCGATGTCCACAAGGAGTTGAGCCAGCCTATGTTATTAGGGTTCTCTGCAGTTTAGCCGCAAAAACTGGTAATATCCCAGCAGCGACTAAAGCTGGCGCACAAACGATCCTTAAGCAAGGGCTTCTTGCTCAAGTGACTGATTTTGTTCAAAAGCAACGCGAGAAACTTGGTTTGTCAAGGATCGGCCAAACTGGTGTTGAGGAAGTACAAAAAATTGCAAAAAAAACTGGCTTTGACAAATTGGTTGGGTTATAGGTGACTTAATGGCCCTAGACTACGCTCTTTTTTTAGGTTGTGTAATCCCAACTAGAGAGTTTGGATTGGAAGTTTCAGCTAAAAAAGTTCTTGAAGCATTTGATGTAAAGTTTCATGAAATGATTGGTGCAGGTTGCTGTGGAACTGCCGGTCCAATTGCTGCAGTTGATTTTTTAACAATGGCTGCTATTGCAGCTAGAAACATATGTATCGCAGAAGAAATGGGCATGGATATAATTACATTTTGTACTGGTTGTGCAGGAACTCTTGGAAAATATAACAAACTTTTAAAAGAAGATGAACATCTCAGAGAGCAAGTAAATGAAATTTTAAAAGACATTAACAAAGAGTTTAAAGGAAAGATAGAAGTTAAACACTCTCTTGATGTTTTGGTAAATGATATTGGATTAGATAAAATAAAAAATTCCATTAAAAAGAAATTCAATGGATTAAATGTTGCTGCCCATATAGGTTGTCATGCTGTTAGACCAAGTGATATTCGGAAATTTGATTCACCCGAGCGCCCGATTCTCTTTGATCAATTGATAGAATTAACAGGTGCAAAGAGCATCAACTTCCTTGGGAAAAACCTTTGTTGCGGTGCGGGTTTAATAGGTGTTGCAGATGACTATTCACTAGCATTAGTGCGGGAAAAATTAATTAAAGTTAAAGCAGCTGGAGCAGATTGTATGTGCACGATTTGTGCGGCTTGTCATCTCCAGTATGAAATGAGCCAACTTTCATTAAAAACAAAGTTTAAGGAAGATTATAATATTCCGGTTTTACATTATTACCAGCTACTTGGTCTTTCAATGGGCGTGAAGCCTGAGGAGATAGCTCTTCAAACCGTAAAGATTAAAGCCGATAATGTATTAGCAAAACTGAAATAGGTGAGAAATATGGCTAAAGCGGGAGAATACGAGGTTCCTGAGGATTTATACTACAGTGAGGATTTAATATGGGCTAAAGTTGAGCCAGATAAAAAAGTAAAGTGTGGTCTTACTGACTATGGTGCAAAAATTTCTCAAAATATTGTATACATTGAATTGCCAATTGTGGGTACAGCTGTTACTAAAGGAGAAGTAATTGGTACTGCTGAAACTGTAAAAGCAGTTGGAGAAATTAAGGCACCATTGAGTGGAACTGTAACAGCCGTAAATGAAGATGCAATAAATGACCCATCGTTGATCACTTCAGATCCCTATGGCAAGGGGTGGTTTGTAGTGATTCAGCCCTCTAATTTAGATGCCGATGTAAAGGAATTGATGGATGGAAGAGCAGCTATTGAGTGGTTCAAAAAGAAAATAGCTGAATCTAGCTAACTACTATTTTTTTCTCTTTTTTTGGTCATTCTATGGATTTTGAACAAGCTTTAGCTCTAGCGATCAAATCTCAAATTAGCAGTCAAGTTATTGAATATCTTTTTAGCGCAGATGATAATCAACTCGAGACTTTGTTGAATGCCGCTCGAAATGTTTCAACGCCGGATGTGATTTACTTCTTTTATACGTCTAGTTTGTTTCCAACAATTTCGCTTACTGCAACATATTGTGAATTAAACTGTAAACATTGCGGTAGAAACTTGTTAAAGAAATTAGTTCCAACTTTTTCACCTGAAGAATTAGTGAATATTTGCCAGCGATTCAATAGAAATGGTGCAACGGGAGTCTTGTTAAGCGGTGGATGTAATTTTGATGGTGTAGTTTGTTTTGAAGAATTTTATGATGCAATCAAGACAATAAAGAAAACTACTGATTTGATTTTGGTGGCACATCCTGGGGTTATTGATTATCAACAAGCAAAACTATTGAAAGAAGCAGGGATTGATGGTGTTTTTGTTGATGTAGTTGGTGATGAAGATACTGTGCAAGAGATATATGGTAAAGAGTCCAAATTAGATGATTATCGAAATATGTTGAAAGGGCTCACAAAAGCTGAAATAGAAATTATTTCTCCACATGTATGTGTTGGTCTTTATTACGGCCAAGTGAAAGGTGAGCTAAAGGCTTTAGAAATAATTTCAGAATTTAAACCAGCAGTTGTAGTTATTACAGCTCTTATGCCAATAAAGGGCACTCCGCTAGAAAATTGTAAAGTGAAACCCATAGAAGTTGGAAAAATTATAGCTATTGCAAAACTAATGATGCCAAATGTACCGATAGCACTTGGCTGTGCGCGTTCAAAAGGAATAGACCGTAGCAAAATCGATGAGCTGGCAATTAAAGCAGGTGTAAATCAAATTGCAATTCCAACTACAGTTGCATTTAAAATTGCTCAGAGGTCAGGAATTAAAACTCGATCTTTAAATTCGTGCTGTGCAGTACCAGCAAATTATTTGCTTAACTTGAATAACCCAAATGTTTTTACGGACCAAACAAGGATGTTAGGAGAAATTTAATGCGAATAGAAAAAATTAGAATGTCAGTTGGAACTGCAGCTGTTCTTGGTTTCATAAAGATGGAGATGTTTGCTACTCCAACAACTGCTTATCTTCTCACTTATTACCCTGGAAAGTGTACTGCTAATTGTCAGTTCTGCGCTCAAGCTCGGGAAAGTAAGGCAAGCGGTGAGATAATTGCTAGAGCTATTTATCCCGTTTATTCATTAATTGAAACAATACCAAGAATTAAGGCTACTTTTGAAAGTGGAATTTTAAAAAGAGTTTGCATTCAAACTATTAACTATCCCAATATGCACGAAGATGTATTAGAGTTAGTTCGAGCAATCAAAGAATGTAGTGAGGTCCCTATCACTGTTTCGAGACACCCGTGTACAAAGGAAGAATTGGAACAATTAGCTCAAGTTGGAGTAGACCGGATAGTAATTCCACTTGATGCTGCGAGTGAGAGAGTATTTGATAAAATAAAAGGAAGGAGTGCAGGTACCTCATATTATTGGGAAAAACATTTTAAAGCTTTAAAGCTAGCAAAAGAAATTTTTAAGGGGGAAGTTGGAACTCATTTAATTATTGGTTTGGGCGAAACGGAAAAAGAAGCTGTTGAAATCATTCAAGAATTGAGTAGTTTAAAAATTAAGTGTAGTTTGTTCGCATTTACTCCTATAAAGGGAACTCGATTAGAAAAAAACCCAAGACCAAATATTGGGTCATATCGACGAATTCAGCTTGCCCAATGTTTAATCGAATCCGGCGTAAGTTCAGTAAATAACATGCTGTTTGGGGAAGATGGGACCATCTTAAATTTTGGTGTTGATGAAAAAGTGCTTGAGAGAGTAATTAAAAGTGGGGCTCCATTCATTCCATATGGTTGCCCAGGTTGCAATAGACCATTCGCAACCGAAAAGCCTAGCGGAGTACTTTACAATTTCCCACAACTGCCAACAGAGTTTGAAATTGAAAGAATTGAAAAAGAATTGAATTTGTCTTAATATTAATATTAATAACAAAAAATCTTTTTTAAAATATAGATTGGTGCAATTTTTTTAGGTTATATTTTGATACGAAAAAAATTTAGAAACACGATTTGGTTGCTATTAGCTTCAATTTGCCTGAACGGAGCAATTTTGCTTGGTTTGAAGCTCAGCTCGCTTACTATTTCGCTTAATTTTTAAATTGAGTAGTTTTGGCTTTCGCTTCGTTCAAAAGCTCAATTTTTTTCATTCTTGACTGAAGGAAGCGATTTTGCTTTATGGCGTTTCAATTGTTTCATTTTTGAACTTTTGGTAATTGGTAATTTGTAATTTGTATTTGGAAAAAATTAAAAAGCAGAAAATGTGAAATTAACTCAGGCGCAGGTGAGCTCGAGGGAAATAGCGGGCCTTCTGTAGGAAGACAGCATTCGAGTTGTTCTTTCCTACGGAGTGTGGATGCAAGCCTGAGGCACGCCCAAGGTGTTATCACCGCTAAGATGTGCTCCATAGTGAGCCCCTGCGCCCACTTTGTCCAGATGCATCAGGAAGCCTTTTGAACATGGATATAGGTAACTCTTGAAGGAAGGTTAGAGAAATGCCGAGAAAACAGTGGATATTTATCGGCAGCGACATACCTGAGGACACTCGCAGAGTCTTGAAAGAGCGTATAGAAAGGCATGCTGTAAAGAAGTGGCAAGGACGCTACCGTGAAATTTCCCTGCGCTTTCGCGGCAAATTCGCTTATATCGATGTCTTCGAGCCCCTAAGCAAGTACACTAAATCCTATGTGAAGGATAAAGAAAGGTTAAAAGTCATAGAAGCCACACCGACTAAGCTATGCCGTCTGCGCTATTCCGGAGACCCTGACAAATGGGAATTTGCCTTCTACAAATACAGCGATGGATGCTACGAGCTCTGCTACTTGCCATCTGGTAGCTTTTTCGGCAGGCCTGAAGAATGTTTCGATACCGCCGCAAAGGTGTATTTGGATCACAAAAAAATTTAAATTAACTCAACATCTTCTAATTGCTTAAAATGTTTATCCTTTGTCATTAGCTTTTGTTTAATACTTCTTGCACTTGTTAAAATAAGACCATCCATTAAGCCAAAACTTTTATCTTTCTTTTTCATTTCAAAAGCAATTTTAGCTCCAACTTTATACATTTCTTCATTTAGATCTAAAATCTCAACAATTTCTCTGATTTCTTTAAAACGCCGAGTTACATCTTCTTTTTCTCTACAGCACCATAGAGCTATCTCAGCTAAGCTAATTTCAGAGATAAAACACGACTCTGTTTTTAATTTTTCTTTTACCTTTTCCCCTCTTTTTGAACCTAAAAAATGCTCTATGATGGCATTGCTGTCAAAAAACATCAAATATCCCTATTCAAATTGTCAAGCCTTATGAAACCTTTTTTACCCTTTGCCGAACCAAACGTTCTTTCAATAGCTTTTAATTTTTCCCTGCTCACAATCGCCAATTTAATTGGTTCTCCTATGGTTATCTTTTCTTTTTCAACTAATTCCTTTGGAATTAAAACGCCAATTGAATTTCCAATCTTCAAAGTTTTCGATTCAAAAACCTCGGACATTTTTATTCACTAAAAGAATGGTTTAACGTTAAACTATTTAAACTTTCTTAATAAGGTAATAGTAGAGCGATGGATAAATTTCCTCTGCTTCAGGGTAAGAGCAAGAGTGAAGTTACCTCCACCGCGAATGAAGGAGTAGCATAGCAAAGTACGATGGAACAAATTTGTAGAACTTACAGATATACTTAGAAAATCTTTGCGTTTAGCTAATAGCCCAATTAAGGGTAAATAATTGATCTTGCAATAAGCAGGATGTTTCGTTTTCTTTCACGAATTCTACGGATAGAGTAAGGCAGCCAATCCCTGCCATAAGGAATATACTCACTTACTCTGTAGCCGCTATGAGTCAGCTTCGATTTAGGTCATCTCTTATTCCCATAAGCATCTGAAATTCGAAATCCTTAGGGTATATGCGATTGAGCTCTAGGGCCTCATTAATAAGATCATTATCATGAGTGGCAATTGCAAATTCTTTCCCTTCCATAAATAGCAGTTTCAATAACTTAGCGAAATTAGAGCTTATCTCTTGTTTAGTTTTGAAAGCTATCTTTGCGCTCTCTCTGTATGCGCCTTTGCACAGCCTTATCTTGCCATTTTTTAGAATAAGGTTTCTTATGTCATCTTCACTTCTCCTAAGGTATGCTTGAATTGCCACTCCAACATTCTTATGTTTGTTCAATAGTGAAAAGTATAAGTCGATCGTAGTTTGAGTGTACTGCGAGCTTTCCATATCTATCCAAACGAAGTTTCCTAAGGCTTCCGCTTCTTGAACTATATGCTCAACATTAGCATAGCAGAAGCTATCATTTATACTTAGACCTAGCTGTGTTAGTTTGACAGATATGCAGCTCTGTATTTTATCTCTCTCAATACGCCTGAGAATATTCAGATATTCTTTAACTGTTGCTTGAACTTCCTTCTCTAATTCGATGTGCTCGCCTAGCTTGTTAATTATTCCTCTTATGTTGCGGGCATTAGCTAATTTAGCCATTCTAATTGCATCATCTGCTGTCTGTCCAGCTATCCATTGTTTTGAAAGGCGAAGTAAGATTTCGCTCATCTTTTTGCCCAGAATTTGATTTTTAACGTGAATATTTATACTTCCAAAAACTAAATGAATTATTTGAAATTTTGAGAGATTAAATAAAAACTTTGTTAAGTGATTGTATGGCAACTTCAAGTATTTTAGAAGAGGGGAATGAAATTGTGAAATGGATTAAAAATAAAAAAGTTTAACGCAGTAGCCACAATTCTTTTTGGGTCTGCAGCTAGAGGGTGGAAAGAAGCTGAAGACTTAGATGTTTTAGTAGTTGTAGATGGAACTGATGAGGATGTGAATAAATTACTTGTAGAATTTAATAAAGAAAGTAAATGGATAGAAAAGTAGGTCTTTATCCAGAACTAACTATATTGAAGAAAAACTCAATAGGAAAAGGCAATCCTTCATTTTATTATAGTATAATCCGCGATGGAATAAATCTTGCAGGAGACAAAAGTTTATTTATAAA
>JACRDV010000022.1 GCA_024860865.1 Methanobacteriota archaeon
AGCCTTTTAGCGGACCTAGGCGATTCTTTGCTTTGCTGCGATGGGTCCACGAGGACATGCAGAACAGAGAGCGATATGTAAAAACCGGCTGGAAGAGTTGGTCGAAGTGGAAGAACTACAAGTTCAGAGAATTATGAACATCCTTGTGGCTTAGTTTGTTTCGAATATAGTGATGTATTGCCAGACGGTTCGTATTAAAAATGTTACTAACTCTGAATAACAGCGATTTTATTCAAAGGTAGTGTGCCTTGCCTTTAACTCTTTTTCAGTTTTACCTAAGATAATCATTAGTTCGCTAATAATTCCATCTAAAAAGAGGAGCGCAGTATCTTCAAACACAGT
Organism: Methanobacteriota archaeon; assembly: GCA_024860865.1. GTDB lineage: Archaea > JACRDV01 > JACRDV01 > JACRDV01 > JACRDV01 > JACRDV01. The sequence continues at coordinate 343 of JACRDV010000022.1, forward strand.
TCCTAGTGGAGCAAGTGTGGTATGCTTGCCTAGCATTTGTCTAGCTATATAGCTCGTTGGTTTTTCCATCAACTTGGTGCGCCCTCGAACTTTAACAACTAAGTCAGCAATTTTTCCAAGAGTAGATTCAGGGTGAGAAGTTATTGCAACGACTTTTGCTTTTGTTGCCTTGCTGATCTTTGCAGCATCTATTACTGAATGAGTTTCACCAGAGCCTGAGATAGCAATATAGAGATCTCCACGAGAAACTGGAGGGGTAACAATTTCTCCTATCACCCAAACATTAAACCCAAGGTGCATTAATCTCATTGCAAATGCTTTCGCAACTAATCCAGAGCGCCCAGTTCCATGTATAAAAATTTTCTTTGCTTTTAGTATAGTTTTAATCATTTGCTCAACTTTTCCCTCATCTAATTCATAAATTGCATTTTGAATGTGCCCTAAAACTTCTCTCATGGCAGATTTTACCGTTGCCATATTCTCACTTCAACAATTTTTCGAAAATAACCTTCATTTTCAAAGAATCTTTATCGAGTATTGGAGATTCGCTTATTATAGTAGGTGAAATTCCTCTTTCAACTATCTCTCTTGCAAGTAAATCAAACTTTGGTCCATTAGATCCGAGAACTAGGTGATGTTTTTCATTCCCTTTTTTAAAAAATACTTCTGTAAAGTGGCTATGGAGGTTTCTAATAGCTTCAGCTCCAAGCCTTTTTTCAATTAGATCAAAAATATTGGCAAAGTCAGCTTGAGTTTTCAGGCCACCATCAGTCCTAGCATGAATATGCGCAAAATCAACCGTTGGAATAACTCCATCTATTTCTTCACAAAATGAAATTATTTCTTCTAGAGTTCCAACCTGAGATTGACGACCAGTTGTTTCTGGTGCGAGAAAAACGTCCTTAATTCCCTCATCTCTTATTTCCCGAACCGTCTGTCGAAGGGCTTCCTTAGTTATTTCCACAGCATGTTCTTTTGACTTTCCATAATAAGCTGGATGAAAGACAATATTTGATGCCCCCATTGAATGTGAAATTCTTGCAGTTTGAATGAGCCAGTTGATACTTTTTTTTAATTTGATTTTTTCTTCAGAAGCAAGATTTATAAAATAGGGAGCATGAGCGCTCAATAGGACATTACTTTCTTTTGCAACCTTACCAACCTCTTTTGCCAAATAAATTTTCATCTTAACTCCGCGAACGAACTGACACTCAAATGCGTCCAATTTCTCGCTAGCAACATATTTGATCCCTTCAAGGGTTCCTCCCTTAACTCCAACAGGTGTCCCAGCAGGGCCAAAGCGAGGTTGAGCTTTCATGCTAAACTAACCTAGTTAATGTTATAACTAAAACTAAAGATTACTCTAAAAAACTTAATAGCACAAACAAAAATAAAACTTTGGTTCAGACTTTTCTAACAGATAGAATTGGTTTAAGCTCGAGCTTATTCGGATCGACTGAAAATGCTGGGTATTGCTGCAGAAACGCCTTTAGATCCTCGACCTTAAGTTGGACTATTACCTCTTGCTTCTGAGAAGCCATTATCTCAGGCCTCTGGAAATGTGGGCTTTCAATCGCTTTCGAAAGTTGGGCAGCTAAAGCAAAAATGGCTCGTTTATGTTCAGTTTTTGACTTATGCAAGTGACCTGGACCCACTTTTAGATTTTCGTACTCCTTAAAACTGTCGTGAGAAAGGCCCTGCTTTAGGAGATATTCTTTAAACTTGTTTAAGTGGCGATGTAGAGTTATGAGCTCAAGTTTTGTAAGAGTCAAAATCTCAAACCAGCTATAACCTCTCTATTTCCAAATCTAAATTGTTATTAAGCCAAACACATTGAAATAACTGTCGTCTGCCTTTTGTCTGACAAAAGAGGAAATATTAAGTATTGTCTTAGTAAAATAAGAAAAGTGAAGCTTCCGTTGGCTATAAAATAAATTTAGGAGGGAAATTTATGGATGCCCTCGTGCCTGCATTGGCTATTATAACTGCAGCTGGAGCATTTGGATTGAAGTATAGATGGGATTGGAAAAAGTGGAAGGCCAGCTTAGAAGATATAAAGACCAAATTTGATGTTCTTCAATATCACGATAGAACATTGCACACTAAAGTTGATACGCTTTCAGAAATTCTTGAAACTGCTTCTACTGAACGATTACAAACTCAACATGGATTTTTAACAATCAAATATCCCCCGGTAATAGTAACGCAACCAAATAAAGCAATAACCCTGGACATCGAGATGTTTAATATAGGAACTTTTGCACCTCAAACCTATAGTATTGGTATTAGAGTTACAAAAACAAACACAAATTTTGAAGTCTTAAACAAAATCAATGGTACACTAAGTCCTCATGAGAGAAGAGTTCACAATATACCGCTCAAAATTACTAAAGAAGGATTTAACATATTTGAATATTTTGCCCCTTACGGCAAAATCGGTGAGACTATAGTCTTCGCTGTCTCTTGATGAGATGAGGGTTGAATTTGGATAAGCAGAAGATGATAGAATCACTAGTGCAAAGTGCTATGCGCGGTTATAAAAAAGATTCAAAGGATGCAACTATAATCAAACCTAGTAAACAAGACCAAACAGTTGAAGGAATAATTGTAACTATTGATAATACAAAGTTTTACGGAAAGATTTCCTTAAGTGATGGTTTAATTGTTATGTACAACCCATGCTCCGTCGAAGATGATGGCTCTCTTAAATCTGTGAAAATAAAAGTCAATGGCACAGAATCTACAACAAGCCAGCTAATTTTTGGCGATGGAGGAGTTAAGTATATCCATTTGATCAATTCAATTGCCCCTTCAGCGCCAGAAGTTGCAAAGGACCCAGAAGTATCAACTAATCAGAGCAATCTCCCAAGTGAAAAATCGTTTGAAGTATTGAACGGCGCTCCAAATGCCTTAGCTGTTTCTCCATCTGCAAAAACCTCTAAAACTTATGATATAATTTCCCACTAGTTCGATAAAATTTGAACTTAATTCCTTTCACCCTTTTTGAGAATTAAATTAATTAGCCCTTCTTTGCTTTGTAGCTATTTAGCAAATACGAGAAAGATTGGTTCTTATTAAAACTATGATGAAACTCTTTTCTACAAGAAATGTTTTGCAATAGGGAAATTGCCACAAATACAATTAAACAACCTTAAATACCTATGTTGTGACATTTCACCTAGGTAAATATGACAGGCCAAATAGGCCAAGTACATATACTGTTTGTTATTGTAACAATTGTTGTTATAACAATCTCTTTCGCTTGGATTTACAAATATACTAAAAAGCTTCTTCTTAGGCCATTACTATTGAGATATTCGATCTCTACGATATTTCTCTTAGGTTTTATAGCATGGCATTGTTTTCGAGTATACTTCAAGTGGGGAGGAGAAGATTTAGCCATGTATCTAGAAATGGCCTTTATAGCAATGGCTAATATCGCATTTCTTTTAGCTGCAGTAAAAACAGTAAAACTTGCTAAAGATTATAGGTTTTAAAAGGATTGGTCCCATACTCCCTTAAAGAAATGTTAGTTTCCCCAATTTGGTATGTTAAAACCAAGATGAAACGGTAAGTGAGACCGACTGTCAATTATTTTTGATTATTTTAAAGATAGTTTTATTTTACGCTCATGTTAAGAAAGTTGTGGCTGAAGATTAAAAGTTTCAAAAAATGAAACAATTAAAAAACTGTTAAAGCAGAATTTTCTTCAGATAGAATAAATTTCAGATAAGAACCCTATTTAAGAAAATTTTTAACTAAATTCACAAAATTAGTTAGCTTTTATAAGGATTAGAGCTTTTAACTAATTGTATTTCTCAGCCACAATCTTCGTTACAAGGGCGAAAAATTTATTCCATTAACCCATTAACGCAAAAATCTTTTATCTTGCTAATTCTCTTTTCTTTAATTGGAGCGCAAATGCTAACAGTAAGTGAGCGAGCCGCAGTTATTTCAACTGTTTTAAACATAAGTTTTACTCTCTTAAAGTTACTAGCTGGTTTGTTGTCTGGAAGTTTAGGTTTAATTGCTGAAACAGTACACTCTGCTATGGATTCTTTTTCATCAATTATCGCTTTCTCTGGTTTACATTTCGGAAAACGACCTCCTGACGTAACTCATCCCTATGGACATGGTAAAATTGAGACATTTAGCGGTGCTTTAATCACTTTAGTTCTGATTATTTCTGGAGTTACCATTGCTTGGGAAGCTACTCAGAGAATATTGAAAGGTAGCTACGTTCAGTTTACGGTTTTTGGATTTATAGTCGTTTTAGTCTCAATATTCTTCAATGAAGCCTTAGCGAGATATGAATTTAAAATAGGGCAACAAACTGCAAGCATATCGTTAATCGCTGATTCATATCACGCAAGAAGTGATGTACTCAGCTCAATCTCAGTTTTAATAGGTTTAGTTGGAGTAAAGTTTGGTTTTCTAATCATAGATTCAATTGCCGCATTAGCCGTTACTATTTTGATTATTAGAACAGGAGTGAGAATAGGGCATGAAGCAATCGATGTCTTACTGGATATCAGCCCAAGGCCAGAGGTCATAAAAGACATTGAAACAACTTGTTTAAGTGTCCCAGGTGTTAAGAGTTGTCATGCTATAAGGGCAAGAAAAGCCGGCGGGAGAATTCTAGTTGATTTGCACATTAAAGTTGACCCTGGTCTAACCGTCAAAGAGAGCCATAAGCTGGCTACTAAAGCGGAAACACGAATAAAGGATAAAATTGCTGGGATTGAGTCTGTATTGACCCATGTTGAGCCTTTAGAGAATAAAAACAAAGGGGTTTAGTTTTTTTTCCGATAGTTATTTGGGGCAAAAATTAATTCTTAAATAAATGAAGCCGGGTGGGGTAGTGAAGGTTTAGAAATCATTCTAAACCTCTATAAGCCAATCCTGCGGGGCTTTGGAGATAGAATCGAAGAAACCCCGTGACCGCGGTTCGAATTGAGGAAAACCTCACGGATCTCCGCGCCCGGCTATCCAGTTTTCATACTTAATCAACACTAATTTATGTAAATCCCTGTTGAAGGTATATCCGAAGCATGACCTAGAATATGTAAAAGAAAAAGTTTAGAAGAATTTAAAAGAGAAATTGGCTTTTTGCCTAGCATTAAAATGCTGAAAATGTCTAACAAAAGCACAATGTGAGCAAACAATAAATGCCTTTGTTACATAAAAATATTAATAGCCCCGTGGGCTAGCGAGACTTTAGGAGTATCCTAAGTTCTAGAAGCCAATGCTGGCGGACATCCAAGTTGACCGCAATCTGGATCCGCAGGCACCGGTTCGAATCCGGTCGGGGCTACCAATTTTTTATACTTTTTGCGGTCTTTATGATATTCTAGATTACTTTTGTAGCATCGAAGCTTCTGATGATGGAAGCAATAATCAAATTTCAAATGAAAAGAAGTTTTGTTGTAACTAGTTGTAACTTTGATGAAAAATTTCATAAAAAATGTAATACCACAATTTTTATAAACTAGTTCACTCTTTTTAAAAAAAATGAGATAATGATTCCAAAAGAATTTTTCATCACTAGCGGAAAAGCTGTTAGCAAAGTCTCAGCTTTAAATGCCTTTGATCTAGCCTTAGTAAATGCTGGTATAGCCCAATGTAATCTCGTTCCAGTTTCTTCGATTTTACCGCCAAAAGCAAAACAAGTCCGCAGAAAAAACTTTCCTATTGGTTCAATCACCCATGCTGTAATTGCTCGCATGGATGGTAATGAAGGTGAGACAATTGGAGCAGGAATTGCCTGGGCTTGGGAGAAAGGAGCTACGTATGGCTTAGTTGCGGAAGCCCATGGCCATATGGATACAAAGGCTTTAAAAGAAGTTCTTGAATGGAAAATTACAGAGATGGCAAAAATTAGATCCATTGAGCTCGGAGAAATAAATTATAAAATTGAGGAACTTTGGATTCCAATGGATAACTATGGGTCGGTAATTTCTGCACTTGTATTCTTGTTTTAATGTTAGTTTATCGTTTAAATTTTTAAACTTTAGTTAATTTTATATTTTTAACTTTGCTCGTTCTTGCCATCGTAAATACACTAAAGACTTACCTCCATGAAGAGCTGGCACTATAAAAATTTCGTCATTATCTTTAAGCTGCATTTTTAAGGCACTTGGGCGAGTATGTAAAACAGTCTTTCCATTCACAAGAATACCCATATAACCGTGAACTTTGCCAGTATTTTTGTTTATCAATCTCCCCTCAAAGTCGTTTCCATATTTTGCAACAAGCTTCTCTATTAGCTCCTCAACTGTTGTTGCATTTATGTTTATTTCCTCTTCATCATGTGTTACATCGGTTAAAAATGATGAGAAGCGCACTTTAACGGCGGCCAGATCCCTACCTCCGCTTGAAAATGAATTGTTTTTATCCTCTAGGAAGTAAATTCTACGAACTCTAATTTTATAACCTTTCTAAATCCTAGAAAGCTAGACCATTTGAACATGCTTAACTAAATGCGGAAGTTCAGGAATTATAAGTTTAGTTAAAGCGAGCTCAACTGCATTAGGTGAACCTGGTAAACATATTATAATTTTATTATTTATCGTGCCAGCAGTTGCCCTTGAAAGTATAGCAGCTGAACCAATTTTGGCATAACTAATGGATCGAAATAGCTCTCCTACGCCTGGCAGCTCCTTTTGAAACATCGGAGATAGAGTCTCTATTGTTATGTCTCGAGAGGTTATGCCGGTTCCACCTGTCGTTATTATTGCTTCAGCATCTGAATCGATAAGCTTAAGAATAGTTTTTTTTATGGTCTCCTTTTCGTCAGGCACTATTGAATAGGATACAACTTCGAACTTTGCTTTTTCAAGCAACTCTTTCATCAATTTTCCAGAAACATCTCCAATCTTTTTCGGGTCTAGTATTTTTAGTTGAGCAAAATTTCTAAACTTGGAATCGCTTATTGTTACTATCGCGCATTTGACCAGGCTGGAAGCCATTTCTTTGTGCTCTTTATAGCTAAGCATGCGGTATTTCCTTTATTTTCTCAACTACTTTTATATCTTCGATTTTTGTGCGAGGATATTGCCCTTTTTCATCCTTTTCATACTGCTTGACCATATCCCATACTGTTAGAAGGGCAGTAGTAACGCCAACTAATGCTTCCATCTCTACGCCTGTTTTCCCGATGCTTGAGACCTCGACTTCTGCCGTTATTTTTTCTTCTGCTGTGTTCAGATCAACTTTAACATTTGTTATTGGTAGAGGATGGCAGAGAAAAAGCAGCTCAGAAGTTTTCTTTGTTGCTGATATTGCTGCTAACTTAGCTGCTGTGAATACATCGCCCTTTTCAATTTTTCCAGCTTTTACTTTTTCAATGGTTTCTTTTTTAAGTTTAATGCTACCTTGAGCTTTGGCGATTCGAATTACATCTGGTTTTTTGCTAATGTCGACCATTTTGGCGGTCATTTCTGTCATCTATTTTTATTAAACTAAGCTAGATTTATAAAAATGTTTTGAGTCCATCGCCAAGTTATGAGCGAATTTATTAGTGGCTAGATTATTTCAAAAATGTGCAAGAGCTAAGTGAAAAAGCAAGCGAGATTGAGGGAATAATATTTCGATAAAGATAAAAATAAATGTATCTGTGTGATATGAAATTTTACTGCCGTTCTTTTGAGTGCCTTTCTATCAAAATCTAAACCTTGCCATTGCAAATTCCTCACTTCATTCAGGCGCAAACCGGCATAGTAGAGGAACACGAGAACAAGTTTGTGCTTAATATTGTTTGTCACTTCAATCATTTTATTCACTTCCTCCTTGCTCAGCACTACAGGTAGCTTCAAGGTTTTTTAGCGAGAGGCAACTTTTCCTCGAATTTTTCATGCAACACATTTTCATAGAAAAATCTTAAAGCAAAATATGTCACTCTCATAGTGGATTTGCTCTTATTGGATTGCGATAAAAGGAATTCCCTCGGTGTTTTGCCAAATTTTGAGGAAAAATTCTTAAACACGGAAATGTAAACCTTGCCGGTTTGGTAGGAATACTTTCTAAGCTTTATCTCTTCAATCAGCTTTCCTATGAGCTGGTATCGTTGCTGCGGCGAAAGGGTTTTAATTTCTGCATGTGAATCTCTATAGTGAAACATAGATTATGAAACATGAATGCAGGAATAAGAATTGGTAAGGGCTAGATAGCAGGATCACGGTTAGACTCCCTTACAATCCTGCATATATTTCAAAAATGAAGAGCATCAACGGCTATCGCTGACAACCCG
>JACRDV010000160.1 GCA_024860865.1 Methanobacteriota archaeon
ACAACAGCAGTTATAGTAACAATTATCCAACCAGTAGCCATTAAAGATTCATTATAATATGGATCCATCTTTTGTACCTTTTTTTGGTTTTGAGATAATTTAGATATTAAAGTTTTAATTTGAAATTTTAAATCCGTTAAGAGCTTTTCTCCAATTCTTTCCTCAAAGTTTCGAATATACCTTTGATAACTAAAGATGATTTGAAAAGCATTGCAACTCCAACGATATAAAATACAACTGCTAAAAGAGTAGTAAGAGCCTCAAACATTTCTTTTTCACTAAACTCCACAATATGATGTAATAGTATTAAAGCCCCAGTCAAAGTGAAGCAAATTATAGAGGAAACGACCCACTTATACTCAGGACTAATCATAGAAAACTTTTTGTAAATCCTCCAAATCTGGTAGCATGCTATAGTAGCAACTATAAGACCAACAGTCCATAGTGATGCAATAAAATATTGGTTAAATGTCATCCTTTGTTGTTTAGAATAATTTAGGTATTAAGTTTTTTGGTTTGAATTATAAGGATGTATATTAGAAATCCAATTGGAGAATTTATATTAATTCTCAAACCCACAAACTAGTGGCAAAATTTTGTTCAGCTCAAATTTTTACTCAGATACGGACTCAAAAACTTTCTAAAGCAATACTTGAAAGCTGGACTTAATTATTTTATCTTAACCTGATCAAAATTCAGCTTTAGTTTCCCGAAACACTCGAAGCAAATCTTCTTTAGCTGCCCCTCCATTTTTAGCTTGAGCAAGTGCCCAGTGCGTTTGGGCTTACCACAAATATCGCAGAATTTCTCTAATAACAATTGATCTCTAACATATCTCAACAAACTACGGTCGTTAACGAATGTTGGAGCAGCAACAGACAAACCCATAAAAAGCCCTAAAGCTTTTTTAGTAAAGAGATTTTTAAAGGTTTCGATATGGATGTTAAAAACACTTTCGAAATAAAGGTCAGAGATGCGATGGGCCGGGTAGGTATTTTGAAAACACCCCATGGAACTGTTCAAACCCCAACACTAATGCCAGTCGTTAACCCCCAGCGAATGGTTGTTCCGGCTAAAAAATTGTCTGATTTTGGCATTCAGATGGTCATGGTAAATGCATATTTATTAAAAAAATACTTTGAAGCCGAAGTTAAAGAAAAAGGGGTTCACAAGTTTTTGGGTTTCAGTGGTCCAATAATAAGTGATTCCGGGGCTTATCAGCTCCATTTATATGGGGATATCCAAGTCCAACCAGCTGAGATAGTGAAATTCCAAGAGGCAATCGGTTCTGATATTGGAGTTATCTTAGATGTCCCAACAGGAGCTAACATGAATTATGAAGGAGCAAAATATACTGTTGAAGAGACTTTAAGGAGAGCCAGAGAAGCCCTAAAAATAAAAGAAAGAGAGGATATACTGTGGGGCGGTCCAGTTCAGGGCGGCCATTTTTTAGATTTAGTTGAATATAGCTCTAAGAAAGTTGGAAAACTTGATTTTGATTTGCATCCAATTGGTGAACCAGTTCAATTTTTAGTTCAATATCAGTTTGATAAAGTAATTGATATAATAATGGCTGCCAAAAAGAACTTACCAATCGAGAGACCAGTTCATTTATTTGGAGCGGGCCATCCAATCTTTTTCGCATTAGCAGTTGCTCTCGGCTGCGATTTGTTTGATTCCGCTGCATATGCTTTGTATGCTAGAGATGGGCGATATCTAACCGTTGAAGGAACATTTAGATTAGATTCGCTTCAGGAATTGCCATGCTCTTGTCCAGTATGCTCAAATTATTCAAGCCAAGAATTAAAAAAAGCAAAGAATAAAGAGCAATTGCTAGCTGAACACAATCTCTACGCAACTGTTTCTGAAATCAAAAAGATTAGACAAGCAATCTATGAAAATTGGTTGTGGGAACTAGTTGAAATGAGAGCAAGATCACACCCATCATTGTTGCAAGCTTTGAGACATTTAAAAAAATATTCAAGATTTATTGAACAATTTGATCCGGTTACAAAAAAAAGTGCCTTCTTTTATAGCGGATCTGAATCATTATTTAGGTCAGAGATCATCCGGCATGTGGATAGGCTGATAAATCGATATAAACCGCCTGAAAAAGCAAAAATTTTGGTTTTATTGCCCAGTTCAGAGCGAAGACCATTCAGAACATCTTTTGAACATCGAGAGTATCAAAGGACAATTGCAGAAGCAACCGGGTCAAAGATCGATTTCATTCATGAATGCACATATTCAGCTCCATTTGGAATAATCCCAAGAGAACTTGAGGATACTTATCCACTCTCTCAGTTTGAAGCGCCTAAAATACTTGACTTGGATTCAGTCGAGTTCGTTAAACAAACTCTTAAAAACTATCTAAAGAGGTTTAGAGACAAGTATTTGGTTATTATTTGCCATAATGATAATTTATATTGGCACAATTACATTATTAAACAATGCAAGAGAATAACTGCTCAGATTAAGCGAGAGTTATTTGTTACATCTGTTACAGAAAAGCCGACTTCAAAAGCAGCTCTTGAAAAACTGAAGATAGCAATAAAGCTTGCATTAGAAAAGGTGGATTAATGGGACAACTTAAGAAGATGTTAGCCTGCCTTTTCCAAATTAAAAGAAAAACAGAGTTACCCAAAAACGAACTAGTTTTTGCTGTGGCCTTTGATCACAAGTGGTTCTCTCCTAAACAAGCAACTGATTTGATTGAATTTGCACAATTAGTTGACCTAATTAAAATTGAAGACGGAGTAGTGAAATTAAATTTTAATGCAAATGAAATCCAAGTAGATCCTTCTTTTAAACCAAGTGAAAAATTAGTTGACTTGCCTTTATTTGAAGAACTTGTAAACGAAATATCAGAGACCATTGGAATGCCGGAGAAACAAGTCATCAGCCAAATCAATGAAAAGCACATGAAATTTGGAAACATGCTTTCACTCGAAGTGGCTGCGATTCTATTTGCCAGAGAAAAAAATGTGGATGTAACTAGATTTTTGCCGGCAATAAAACAGAAATTTTAGCTAAATAATTTTGAATCCTTCATCTGTAATTTGATATTTGTGCCAGTCAGGGTCATGTTTAGAACCGCGCATTCTAGCGATTCTTAGAACTCGCTCTCCAT
>JACRDV010000028.1 GCA_024860865.1 Methanobacteriota archaeon
AATGCGCGGTTCTAAACATGACCCCGACTGGCACAAATATCAAATTACAGATGAAGGATTCAAAATTATTTAGCTAAATTTTGTTTATTGTAGGTAACTCCCAATATCTTTGTGGAAATCAAGACAGTCCCCATTCACCAAAGTTATTTTAAGATTAGAAGCTCAGTTCCAGTGGGATCCGAATCCGAGCTTCCATGTAAAGGCCGATAGATTATTTGGTCCAGTGTTCTAAAAAATAGATAATGGTTTTTAGCAATTCAAACTCTAGTTTAGGCTTTTAGAAAAAAGTTTACTTTCTTTTTAAGGAACGAGAGTTCCATCATTTTGAAAAAAGTTAATCAATCATCTTGACTTGACGCTACGTGATACAATTTGTACCATCTACTTAGAATCGAATTAGGGGTTTCAAAAATACTAATGGAGTTCTATGGGCTCCGAAAATGATTTTAGTAAATTTCATTTATATGATTATACAATTGTTTTATTCACGTATTAGAAGGTCTCAAAATTAATAGCACCTGAACTTCTATCAAAGATAATGCTGAAATAGGAATCAAGGAAAAAATTGCGCAAATCCAAGAAAAAATACAAATTAACATGAAAGGTGATATGGTTGCATATTCCGATACATTGGGCAGATAAAATTGCAGAAGAATTAATCGCAACTGGTGCCCAAATTCATGTAATCGCTACAGGCATCACCCCTTCTGGCCCGGTACATATAGGGAATATGCGGGAAGTGTTAACCGCTGATGCTATTCTTCGAGCTTTAAAGGATAAAAGAGCTCACGCAAAACTTTTGTACATAGCAGATGATTACGATCCGCTCCGCAGGAAATATCCATTTTTGCCTGAAAAATTTTCGCAGTATATTGGAAAACCACTAGTTGAGATTCCTTGTCCAGAAAATTGCTGCCAAAATTATGCTCAACATTTTTTAAAACCATTCTTTGAAAGTTTAGATAGGCTTGGCATTCATCCAGAAATTCATTTATCTTCTGAAGCTTATCGAAGCGGAAAATATACAAAGTTGATTAAACTAGCTCTCACTCACAAGGACGAAATTAAAAAAATACTTGAAGAAAAAACTGGCCGAAAAATGCCGGAAGATTGGGCTCCATTTAATGTCCGATGTGAGAAATGCGGTCGATTGAATACTACATTTGTAAAAAAGTTGGAAAATAATAAAGTTCACTATTTTTGCAAAGCATGCAATATTGAAGGCAAAGTCGATATTACTAAAGGCAATGGAAAACTACCTTGGCGAATTGACTGGCCAGCGCGCTGGGTTATTTTTGGCGTAACATGTGAACCGATGGGGAAGGATCATGCTGTTGCAGGGGGATCTTACGATACTGGCAAAGAAATCGTTAAGCTTTTCGGGGGGCAGGCTCCCTATCCAGTGCCATACGAGTGGATTTATTTCAAAGGAAAAGGCGCGATGAAAAGCTCAAAAGGCATAGCCTTTACTGGAGCCCAATGGTTGCAAGTTGCTCCGCCTGAAACCCTTCGATATTTAGTTATCAGGACAAAACCGCTGAAGCACATAGAATTTGACCCGCAGTTTGGTTTAATTGATATAATTGATCAGTACGACCGAACTGAGAGGATCTATTTCGGAAAAGAAATTTCAGAGATTAGAGAAGAGGCCGAGGAGATGAAGCGCTCATATGAGCTCTCTCAAATTAAAGAAATACCAAGGCAATTGATACTTGCCTTGCCCTACAAATTTGCATCCATTTTAGTTCAAGTCCTGCTTGATAAGCAAACCCAACTCCAGAAAACTGTTGAAATATTAAGAAGAACCGGGCACTTAACAGAATCTCCAACCGATGTTGAGCTTAAAAAGACTAAAGAGCGATTAGAATTAGCTGAAAAATGGATAAATTGGTACGCACCTGAAGGTATGAAGTTTAAGCTTTTAGAAACTTTGCCAGAAAATATTATCTCACAGCTAACTGCAGAGCAAAAGCAATCGCTAAAAGAACTTAAACAATCGCTTCAAGCTAAAGATTGGACGCCAGTTGATTTACATAATGAATTTTATCGAATTGCTACAGAAGCAAAAATTAAACCACAGCAATTGTTTGAGGCAGCATACCAGGTGCTTACAGGGAAGAAATTTGGGCCAAGGCTTGGATGGTTTTTGCTTTCTTTAGATAAACCTTGGATACTAAAAAGGTTGGAGGAAGCAGCTAGCTAAAAAACTGTTGTTAAAGAAGCCAGCTGTTGAAGTTCATTTGCTGTGATTGGTTGATGGAATAATTCACTTACGAAGCGCTTAACATCAGAATGCGGGCCTTCAACGACTAACCAGACATTCTTGCCTTTAACACGTTTGCTCCATATTTGGCACTTACCAATGCTAACTGGTTGCCTCAAAATCGAGTCGTTAAAAATTGGGAGTACTAATCGCATTTTAATCCTCAAGAATATTTGGAGTTAGAAAATATATAAACCCGTCCGACATTAGTCAGACTATCTAACGGACAGAAAAATCCTTTAAACGAATATCTAACGATAAAAACAAATGTCAGTTCAGATTTCTACTTTAAAATAATGTTTGATGTGTGTTTTAGAAAACTATCACTTGGATTTGAAAAAAATTCTCATTATATCTTGTGTTCTTCCCTATTTTTGTAGAGGAATTTAGGCATCAGTTGGAAATCCTTTAACTTCCTGAAACCTAACTCCTCATTTTCCGTTTGAGGATTCAACTTGTAGAGGTTCTTCACACTTAGAATCGGCAATTTTAGTCATTTGTTTCACTTTCAATGAATTGCATAAACCAGTCGCTAAGGCGATGCACAATCACAGCTTAAAAGAACAAAAAAATTAGCGGCGCTCTGGATCAGGTGCGATCGTCATAAGTTTCCCTCTGTTTGGGACGGCTTCATCATTGCGCCAACTTAACTATATTTAGGACTCTTTTCATAAACTTTTTCATGGTTAGAAAAATCCAGAAAACTGAAGCAGAATCTCTTTTAGTAGGGGAAATGCCAGAAGGTTGTCAACTTTGCATAAAAGGCGCTAAGCTTGTTCTTTTTGTGACTGGATTATGCAGTCGATACTGCTATTTTTGCCCCATATCCGAAAAAAGAAAAGATAAGGACGTAACTTATGCTAATGAACGGTTAGTAAAAAAAGATGAAGATATAATTGAAGAAGCTAAGCTAATGGAAGCAGAAGGAACAGGGATTACTGGGGGTGAGCCTTTAGCCCAATTTGAGAGAACTCTCTATTACATCAAATTATTGAAAAAAGAGTTCGGAGATAAACATCACATTCACTTATACACTAATGGTGATTTGCTAACAGAAGCGAAACTTGAAAAATTGGTTTCAGCCGGACTTGATGAGATTAGATTACATCCAGTAAGCGGTGATTTTTCAATAATTGAGCAGGTAATCAAATCAAAGATTGATGTAGGTTGTGAGATTCCTGTAATTCCAAACAACAAAACAGGGATCATTAAACTTGCTGAGTTTCTTGAAAATTGCGGTGCAAAATTTCTTAATTTAAATGAATTAGAATTCTCTCCAACTAATGCAGAAGCTCTCCTGCAACGAGGACTTAGTCTTAGAAATGAAATTTCAACAGGGGTTAAAGGATCAGAAGAACTTGCTAAAGAAATTCTTGAGTGGGCAAGCGACCATACAAGAAGATTAAGTTTACACTACTGCCCTGCTCGACTCAAAATGGTTTTTCAATTTAAGAACCGTTTGCTAAGGAGAGCTAAGCATGTTGCCAAACCATATGAGGAAATCTCTGATGAAGGGCTGCTAATTAAGGGTATAATTTTTTCAGAGGGTTTATCCGCTGAGCAACTGCATCGGCTAAGAAATGATCTAATCGAGGAGTTAGGAATACCAAGCGAGTTAATCGCTGTGGATGAAGAGAAAATGAGGCTAGAAACAGCTTGGCACTTCATCGATGAAATTGCCCGCAAAAAAAAGTCTGGTCTAAGATTGGCTGTAGTTAAAGAGTACCCAACAGCTGATCGGCTTGAAATCGAAGTAATCCCGCTTTAAAGGCTATTAATTCATCTGTTTTCGTGTTTAAGAGATAATTTGAGCTTAATAAACCATTTGGAGTTCTATAATTTTCGTACGAAGAAAAAGCATATATATAAAAAGAGCTTGAGTCAATGCGTGTTTCGGCGATTGGGGGTGCAGTATAATGGGAGAATTGCCGTTAGCTCCAGTTGATCGAATCATTAGGAAAGCTGGCGCTGAGCGGGCTTCTGCTGAGGCGGTTAAAGCTTTAGCTGAAGCAATGGAAGAAATTGCAACTGACATTGCAAAAGAAGCAGCTATTTTAGCTGTTCATGCTGGAAGAAAAACTGTTTCAGCTGAAGATATTAAACTTGCTACTAAGCGCTTCTTATAGCTTACTCAGCTTGTATTTAAACGGTCTAAACAATCGTAAACTTTTGGTTTGTTTATTTCGGAAATGCCTTTATAGTTGGTTATCTCTTTTTTACCAGAGGAGCAAGATTGAGCAACTTTACTCAGGTTAAAGTAACTGGCGTGTTCATGTCTGGTTCAGCTACGCCTCAGCCAGTAGTCCTGCTAGAAGATGGTAAGAAAAGATTTTTGCCTATTTTTATTGGAGTTGCAGAGGCGTTTTCAATCCAAGCTGCTTTATCTAAAAAAATCTCGCCTAGACCGCTAACACATGACCTTGTAGCAACTGTTCTTGATGAAATTGGAGTTAAAGTCAAACAAATCACTATTGATCAGCTTAAGGATGAGATTTTCTTTGCAAGACTTACTATTGAAACAAATGGCAAGCACAAAGAGATCGATGCTAGACCAAGCGACTGCATTGCTATTGCTTTACGAACTAGCGCTCCAATTTTTGTGGCTGAAGATGTAATGAAAGTAGCTAGTATAGCAAAAAATTTAATAAAAGACCAATTTGAGCAGCTAAATGGCTATGCTTAGTTTTTAATTGCAACGATTTAAAACTAAAAAAAAGATTATTTAGAGCTTAGATGGCTTTAATTAAAGAGATACTCCGCATAAATCAAAAAAACATTTTTCGATTTAAATTTCTTAATGCTCTATTTTTAAAGGATATCTTAATAAAGCTGCTATTCCGCCTAAAGCAAGCAATTTTTTTCCAGATTCATGTTCAGTGCTGACGATTATTATCGCTCCGCGAGCTTTTCTAGCGGTTTCAAGAATTGAATCAATATCAATAGCCTTTTCAAATCTAGCCTTCCGCAAGAACTCATCAGCTACTAGCAGCGTTTCAATAGCACCATAGTTTGCTGCCGTTTCAACTGCTTCAAACCCATAAGTTGCTAAATTTGAATCCTTCCCAATTTCTTCAAAAACTCTTTCAACTAATGTTGTTTCTTTTGCAACTCTAGTTTCTTTAACTACTCTATCTATTATGCCCCGCTTGATAGCTTCCTGTACGCCAGCTGTTCCAACTGCACTCACTGTCTCAACTGAAGTCTTAGAAGCGATCTCTAGATATTTCTCTTTTAATAAATCAAAAAATTCATTTTTAACAAAGCCTGGCCCAGCTATAACA
>JACRDV010000030.1 GCA_024860865.1 Methanobacteriota archaeon
ATACTCTCCTCTTCTATCGAATATCACAAGATGCAGTGCCGGGTCTAACTCTTTTTTTGCCGCTGCTGCTAAAGAAAGCAAAAATGTGGATTTGCCGGACCTTGTTTGGCCACAAATAAAGCAGTGTCCTTTTACAAGACCATTTACATCAATAGAAATTGGAATTTTTAAATTCCTTAAGTTTCCAATTTTAAGGTAGTATCCATCTTTTGTTGGAGTAATGAATTTCTCTAAGTCTTTTTCTTCAGCCTCATAAACAGGAGTCCAAGTGGAAGGCGGGACTTCTAATGGCCTAAACTTGTTTCCTTCAAAATATCCCAAAGGTTCAGCTGAAGCAACTAAAATTTCCTGGTCAGAAGAAGGCAACTTTAACCCTTTCTTTGCATATCTGGGGCCATACCGAGTGATATCCATCTCAGGATTCTTGTAATTGATTCCAACTGCGCGTGTTAATACTTCAACTCCTTTTGTTGGATGCTTAACGATGTAATAATTTCCAAATTCAACATGTTTTTCCTCTAATACTACAAATGAAAAGCTATCATGTGCGGAATTATCAAGTACCCAACCGACTATTTCTTTCATCCTAAAGCCTCCATATTTCAAGCCTTCTTAGATTGATCATATCCAAATCTTTCTCAGACAATTCGCCCGACTTTACCTTATCCATAGCGTGTGAAATGAATCTAGTATAAGTTAAGTCTGTTGTCGGTATGTTTACTTTGGTTAAAATATCTGCCCTTAAGATATGAAATGGTATTCCAGTGAGAGGGTCAGCGGTTGAATGTATTAATGAAGAAATTTCATCCACTTCCTTGCTCAACCATCCCGGAATTTCAACTCTTATCGGGCTCATTCCTTCAGTACTTTTTATAAAGAAGAGCTTAATTTCCTTATGTTCTTTCGGAAACTCATCTTTTAACATTCTGCCTTCTGCCGGGTCAATTAAATCAGTTCTTTGCCCCTTTTTTAGAACTGGATTTAGCAGAACAGAATCTCTTATAGATTTTGATAGGCCAAGAATATCAGAATAATAGGTCGATCTCACACGTTTGACAACACATGCAAAAAGCATTCCTCTTCTCTTATATTCCTTTTGAGCCAGATTAAGCAGTGAAAAAAGGGCTGTTTTCATTTCATTGTAATCCTTATTGTATTCTTTTGAATCCTCTCTGCTTGGAATATATCTGCTGTTTGGTATCAATGGTCCATCTATTAACAAAAAATCAGGCTTTCTTTTTTCAATTGCTTTTGTTGCAACGTCATACATGAAACGGTCTCTAATCGCAGCTGCTCTTCTACCAGGGTCAACTTCATCATCCCATATTAAAGATTTGCCAAAAGAAATTGGGGTTTTGTCTTCTTCTTCAAGACCTTGTGATGTATAGGCTATAGCCCCAACAATTCCAAAATAAAAGCCCTCTAGCTCCTTTCCGTTGTCCCCGCCATCAGCACCAGTAATTTTATATTTAGCAATTTTTTTCATATCGTATCTAACTACATCGATGGGTTTGACTTTTTTAGAAACATTTTTTAAGTTTTTTCTTCTGTCTTCTACAAAATCAATAAAAGTCTTGATTGAATTTGGAATTTCTTCCACCACAAATTGGTATATTTGGGGGTGGAGTGTATCAATATCAAAATCCCTATCAATTTTCAAGGCGCTCACCACTGAATAAAACCATGTATTTATAAAATAAGTTATTTACTATACGAAAGTATGGTTGGTCTAAAATTTTTCCCTTACCCAGCTTTTAAAGAAAGCCAGAAAGTCGCTTATGAGAGGCTAAAAACTTCACTTGAAAATCAGATGCACTTTTTGCTACACTTGCCCACTGGGGGAGGAAAAACTGCAGTTGCTTTATCACTATCTCTCCAAACTGCTCAGGAAAAGGGATTAAAAGCAATTTATTTGACCTCAAGGCACGAGCAGCATAGAAAACCAATTGAAGAGTTTCTTAAAATTCGGCAGGAATGTGGATTAAATTTCTATGTTTCTTCTTTTAAGAGCAAACAAACAATGTGCCCACAGTTAAAAGGTGAAGAAATTAGGGATTTCTATGAGATGTGCAAGCTCGCAAAGAAAAACAAGACATGCGCTTACCATTTAAATTTAAGCGATTTCGATCTGGTTTTAAAGGTTATTAAAAAAATTAAAAATGAAATTTCCAATCCAGAAAAGCTTGAAGAAAAGTATAAATTTGACTTAACTGAATTAATTTATGACTATTCTAAAAAATCAAAATTGTGCCCATACGAAATTTCTGGATTTTTAGCTGAAGATTCGATTTTAATAATCGGCGATTTTTATCATGTTTTTGGCCACCATCAAGCTGAATTCTTAAAAAGAGTTGGGAAGAAATTAAAGGAGATCATTTTAATTATAGATGAAGGAGATCAGCTTCCTGATAGAATCAGAGGACACTTCAGCGAGCACCTAACTACTTTTATGATCAATGCTTCAATAGCTCAAGCAAATAGATTTAAGCAAAATTTAACCCAAGCGCAAATCGAGTTTTGGGAAGGTTATTTAAACAGATTAGGTGATTTAAAAACTGCTTTTGAAGAATTTTGTATTTCAAATCTCAAGGGTAAAGAAGCTAAAGTTGAAAAAGAACAATTCAATGAAATCCTTTTAAAATATTTTAATTTAGAAGAAACGATCAAGGTTTTCTTTGATGCTGAAGAAATCATTAGAAATACAGGAAAAAGAGCTTACAGAATAGCAGAATTTTTAGCAGATTGGAATGAAGATAAACCGAGTTATGCAAGAATTCTGCATATAAATATGGGGAATTTTGTTTTAGACCATTTATGCTTAGACCCGGCTGAAGTCGCATCTCAAATTATAAACAAAACTTATGCCACGATTTTAATGAGCGGTTCTTTAACTCCGGTTGGAGCATACGCTGATTTTCTAGGATTTGATAGAACTCGAACAGAGATGCTAGAGCTGCCAAGGTCTAAAGAAGATTTTCCAATTGAAAATTCTTTGGTTACATTTGATATTTCAGTCACCACTTGGATCAAAAGAAGAGAAGCTCAAATTGAGAGAATAGCTGAGCATGTTGAAGGAATTATAAATAACACACCTGGAAGTGCAATTGTTTATTTCCCAAGTTATGAGCTGAGAGATCGAATTGCTAAAATTATGAAGTTAAAAAAACTAACTTTGCTTGAAAAGCCAGAAATGACACAAGCTGAGAGATCAGACGCAATTAAGGCTCTATGTAAAGAAGCTGTTTTCTTGGGAGTTTTGAGTGGAAAGTTTTCAAGAGGAATCGATTTGCCTGGAGTGCTCAAAGCCATTATTGTAGTTGGAGTTCCAGTCCATCCACCTGACCTTTTTTCTAAGTTGTTGGAAGAATACTATTCTGATAAATTTGGTTCAAAGAATATCGGTGCTCTTTATGCTTGGCGAATTCCAGCGATAAATGCAGCAATCCAAGCTGCTGGAAGATTAATTCGAACTAAAGATGACAGAGGAGTAATTGCTTTTTTAGATGGAAGATATCTTTTTGTGAGAGATTACTACAAAATCTTGCCAGTAGAGTATCGAGATTATAAAAAAGTTGTTCGAGATCCAATTCCTTTTGTTAGAAAATTTTGGGGCTATCAATAATTAGATTTTTTGAAACAAATAAAAACTACACAGAAAGATTTTAAACTAACTAATACCCGTATCTAATTTGCCAGAATAACCATTGATGTAAATTTTCCTGGTTCTACCTTTATCGTTGGTCAAGCTAATACAATAGTATGGATAATAAACTAGTTTGGCTTTTTCAACTTCAGCCATTTGAAACATCCCCTTAATTATCTTTCTTATCGTATCTTCACTAAACTTTGGCTTTAAAGAACTAATTTCACCTTTTGAAACACTGTGCTCTTGCGGTAATACTGTGCTCAAATTTTCGAGCTCATTTGGAAAAGAAACTTCTACCAATGGGGCATATTTGTATGTTCTGCCAATCATTTCAACTGTTGTTGTCAATCCTTTTTCCCTTAGGCTCCGCAAATTTGTGGTAACTATTTCCTTAGATAATTTAGTTTTTTGCGCAATCTCAAAAGGTGTAAGGTCTTTTCCTTTTGAAAGCTCTTTAAGCACCATCACCTGATTTTCATTTAGCTGATGGAGGCGCGAAAACCCTTTGCTTCTCTCCAAGTTCCCATTTGGATCATATTTAATCCATTCTCCAGTTGCCCCATCCCAACAAGAATAAATTTCAACGAACTTTCTGCCTAAAATTCCTCTTTTCAATGCCTTAATCTTACAAACAATAATTGGATGATAGTAAGCAGTTAGATTTGTAATATTCTCAACAGGAGCTCCAATTCCAAACTTTCTTTTCTTGTATTTTTCAGCTTCCGCTAAAGCAGTTTGTTCAGTTAATACAAATGGAATTGCGAGTATGCCCTCTTTAACTTTTTCTTCTGCTTTGGGTTTAGAAACTTGAATTTCTTTAGGTTCAACTTGTGGAGCTATTTCAACTTCTGAAGTTACTTCAATCTCTTCTTTGAGTCGTTCGATAATTTCAGCAATCTTTACTGGCTGGCCCTTTTCAACAGTTGGAGTGAAGCCGCCGTGAGGTGTTTCTCTTTTTCTAACTTTGATTACCTTTGGATATTGAACAACATCGCCCATTATGAAGAATTGACCCGGCTCTAAATTAGGCAGCTTATAAAGGTCTTCCTTTCTTTGAAAGAAAAATTTCACAGCTTCAAGATCATTCATTAAAGTGAGTTTTCCTAAAAACTGATTGCCACATTGTGATAAAATATTTTTATCAACCATAGCAGGCCTTTGAGTCGCTATGGTTAATCCAATTCCTCTTTTTCTGCCTCTCCGGCTGATACTTTGTAGCTCTTCCACTCCTCCTCTTTTGCTTTGGGGAGCAAATCTATCAGCTTCTTCAACAATTAGCAGATATGGTTTTCTCAGTTTTGTTTCAAGCTCATATAAAGCCTTACAAAATTTTGATACTATTGCAACATCATCATCGCATTCTGAAACATCTAAAATTAATGGGATATTAGCATCCAAAACCTCATTTGCAAGCCTCTCAGCATTTTCAATTTTAAGTGGAACATCTGCTTGTTCTCTAGGGCCCGCCCATAGGACTTCGAATTTTCTCTTAAGACTGCTGTACTCCCCTTCTGGGTCTACTATTGCGAAGCCAGCATTCTTCTTGCAAAGTTCTTCGCATATAATCCCTATAAAGTGCGATTTGCCACTCCCTGACTGCCCAATCACAGCAGTTCTGCCAGTGACTATCTTTTGTAATGGAACAGAAATTCCCTCTCCCTTATGCTCCCCTAGGTAAAGCTGGTCTGATGGCAAAAGTATCCCAAAAATAATCTTCAGCTCTTTAAATTTAAAATTCGCTATTTTGTCTGACAAAAAATAAGTCTTTTTTATTCTCTAAAAACTTTCAGCTACAAATTTTCTATCAAAATCAAACTATTATGGGATTTAATAGTAATGAAAGCAAATAATAATAAGCTACCTAATCAGGCTAAATACGTACAAAAAATTTTACTCACTCCATCTCCATGGCCATGGGAAGCGGGAGGGCTTTCGAGGCTTACCAGGTTTTTCAGTTTTTTCGAATTTCTCTGACTTCTCTACTTTTTCCGTTTTTCTAGGGGGCTCTGGTTTAATTTTTTTGCCAACAATAAAGGGTATAAGGTGCTCGCCTACTGTAGAGAATGCAAGTATGCTGTAGGCTTTTCCATCAACAATCGCTTGGCCAATAACGATGCGTACTCCGCCATTTTTGACCTCTTCAGTTAAAATAATACTCCCAGCTGCTTGTAATGTATCATTCTTCGTTACAACTATTGTACCCAAGAAAGTATGAGCTTCTGTTGTTTCATTTTTTTCTATTGTAATATTTTTCAGCCCATAGACTTTGGTCCCCAGCTTCATAGTCCCTTTGTACTCGTAGGTAATGTTAAATGGCTCTGCTAGAAACCCTTCTTCCTTAACCAATCCAGGTGGGAGGGGCGCTTTAGTTACGCGAATCCAGAAGAACTCAAAATTTCTGTGGCTTTCTGTAGGAAATGCGAATCCTTGAGCCTCATATGTCTTCACAGGGATGCGCATCCAACTCCAGTTGACTCCTTCCGGTTGCGCTAAAATCGGCAAAACTGACCAAGCTAAAGCTCCTACAAACGCCACTGTTATTGCCATTATTTTTGTTAGGTATTGATTCATTTTTATCACATTTTTTTAATAATGAAACAAACTATCTAGTTAGCCTGAAACGATTTGGAACAATTTTAAGACAAACAAAGCTAAGTAAAAGGCTTTTTTTCAAGAGCCCATTCAGAAAATTCTACTAAGTTTGTTTTTCCAACACCTACCAACTTGATTATATTTTTCCGTTCAAGCTCTTTTAACGTCCTATGGAGAGTAGCTTTTGGTATACCTGTGGAATAATATAGTTTAGCTTGTGTTGTTTTACCTCCAAATTTTAATAGTTCATCAATTATTTTCCTTTCTCTTTCATCTAAAGTTGGAAGAACTGTTGTTAAATTAGTTGAGGGCTGAATAGTTGCAGGCTGGATGGGAATTACTTTGCGCCTTTTTAAATAAATTGCTGAAGCAACTCCAGCTAAGGAAATTAAACCTAATGCTAGCAACAAATAATAGAAATAAGCCTCAGTTGTGCCAGATAAGGCACTGGCTTTAGGTTGGTAATTAATTGCAGAAGAAAATTGCTCACCATCCTGAACCAACCAAGATATTGTTATTTGCTTGTTTGCAAGTTCGATAAACGGTTCAATTTTTGGATAGCTTTCAATGTGCCTTATTATTGAACTTGGCAAGTAGATATTTACTTCAAGCATGTGAAATGAAGTTGGAAAAGTAAAATTTAAAGTCCAAATTGAACCGCTTTTTGAAGTCAAAGCGTCTGTGGAAAATGTAACTGCAGATTCATTAGAAGTTGGAGAAAAAGTCAAAAAAGTTTTGTTTCTAAAATAACTGAGAGGACCTTTTTTATCAAATACTTCTAGTTTTTCTGTCGGGTAAGGAAGGTAAAGAGTAACATTTTCAGGTCTAGGTATAGTTAAAGCTATAAAAGCTCTTCCTGTTTCTGAAATGGTTATGCTAATAGTACTGGTAGCTAATTCTTGAGCAGCTACCAATTGAACTAACACCAATGTGAAAATAAAAACAGATATAGTCCTTTTCATGCGCATCGCGAACTTAGATTGTTTTTTCTGATCATGGAGCCAAATATTTATTCAATTTAGATTAATTTATTTAGGTTTATATTTTAAGGGACTTTTGTAATATTAAGTTAGTATAAACAATATTATAATCAAGGACTAAGATAACTTTAAGAGAATTTAAATTGAAAATGCAGTAGCTAATATTCCTGGGGATTTCCATGTTTGACTCTCTCGGTGATTGGAGAAGGACCCATTATTCGACCCAAATTAAGCCCAGTATGGACGGTCAAGAGGTAGTTCTTATGGGTTGGATCCATGACTTGCGTGACTTAGGCGGCGTTAGATTCGTAATTTTGCGCGATAGTGAGGGCTTCATTCAATCAACCCTTCATAAAGAGAAATCAGATCCAACTCTCTATGATAAAATAGGCTCTCTTAAGAAAGAATATGTTGTTGCGATAAAAGGAGTTATTAAAGCAATTAGACAGGCCCCAAGAGGAGTCGAAGTAATCCCCAAAGAAATTAGAATTTTAAACACAGCCGATGCAGTTTTGCCATTGGATGTAACAGGAAGAACTGATGCTGATTTAGATACTAGGTTGAATGTTAGAGTTCTGGATTTAAGGAGACCAAAGTCATTTGCAATTTTTAAAATAAGAAATGTTGCTCTATCTTCAGCTCGAGAATTTTTAGTAAAAGAAAATTTCTTTGAAGTAAACACGCCAAAAATTATTGCTTCCGCAACAGAAGGCGGAACTGAACTTTTTCCAATAAGTTATTTTGAAAAAGAAGCTTTTTTGAGTCAGAGCCCACAATTGTATAAAGAACAGCTTACAACAGTCTTTGATAAAGTTTATGAAATTGGACCATATTTTAGAGCCCAAGAATCAAACACAACTAGACATTTAAGTGAAACAATTGCAATCGATATTGAGCAGGCTTTTGCCACTCAAGAAGATGTTATGCAAGTTTTGGAGAGATTAGTTGAGTTTATCTTTAAGCAAGTGAATGAAAAATGTCAAGAAGAACTGAAAATACTTGAGCGCAAACTCGAAGTTCCTGAGGTTCCATTTGAAAGGTTATCTTATGATAAAATTATAGAGACGTTGAACAAACATGGTATCCCTATTAAATGGGGAGAGGATATTCCAACTCCTGCAGAGCGTAAGCTTGGCGAGCTTTACAATGAGTTTTTCTATATAATTGATTGGCCTACCAAAATAAAGCCTTTTTATATAATGCCAAAAGAAGATGACCCAAAGCATTGCTATTCTTTTGATTTGATGTATGGTGGGTTGGAGTTAGCATCGGGCGGAACACGCGTTCACGAATATGAACTTTTAGTCAAACGCCTACGTGAACAAGGCCTTAGGCCTGAGAGCTTTCAATATCATTTGAATGTCTTTAAGTGGGGAGTTCCACCACATGGGGGTGGGGGATTAGGGGCAGATAGGCTAGTTATGGTCTTAACTGGAGCAGCAAACATAAGGGAAGTCGTATATTATCCAAGGGATAGATTCCGGTTAACTCCATGACTCTCACAAAATTTTTAAAAATCTCTTAAATACAATTGTTGTTGTTCTTTAGGCGACATCGCCAAAAGTATTTATTGTTACGAAGTGATGTTGGAAGGGATGATATAAACATGAGTCTAATGGGTGAATACATTAACAGAAAATTGAGCGTCCCTGAATTGGAATCTGAATTATTGAGATTAATATCGGAATACAACAAATTGAGAGACACATATTTATTTGTATATGCCGCTGCGATTGGAAAACCAATCCCAACTATTCCATTAGAGCAAGCGGACTTTTATGTAATTCGAGATTTGTTAGCAGGCAAAAAAGGCCTTCAGAAAGTTGATGTGTATATCGAGACACCGGGAGGAAGCGGCGAAACAGCAGAAGAGATCGTTAGGTTCTTACGCAATAATTTTGATACGATTTCCTTTGTAGTGTCTGGAGAGGCTAAAAGCGCAGGCACAATTATTGTTTTATCAGGCGATGAAATCTTAATGACTGAAACTGGAAGCTTGGGTCCGATTGACGCTCAAATAAAAATTGGACGCTCGGTAGTATCAGCATATGACTACATCGAGTGGGTTGAAAAGAAAAGGAAAGAAGCAGAAACGCAAGGTGCGCTTAACCCGTTTGATGCTACAATGGTAGCACAGGTTACACCTGGCGAATTAGGCAGTGTATTTCATGCACTAAAATTTGCTGAAGATCTAGTGGTTGAATGGTTGATAAAATACAAATTTAAAAAATGGACTGTTACCAAAACCCGCAAAATACCTGTAACTGAAGAAATGAAAAAGAAACGAGCAGAGGAGATTGCGAAGGAATTAACAGACCATTCTAAATGGAGATTACATGGAAGATCAATAAAAATTGATGATTTAGAAGAAATTGGGTTAAAGATAACAAGGGTAGATAATGACCCGAAATTGGCTGAAATTGTATATAGAATTCAAACAGTTTGCAGGCTGCTTTTTGAGTCTACTACCACCTTTAAGATATTTGCAACTCAAGATAACAAAATATTTAGATATGCTGTTCCTGTTGAGGCTCTCATAAGAACTCCAAAAATGCAAACACCTGATGTAGTTGTGATTGAACAAAAATGCCTAAAATGTAATACGGTTCATAAGATATATGCAAAATTTGCTCCTAACCCCCAGATCGATATAGACTTCAAAAGTAAAGGATTTATACCTTTTCCAAAAGATGCTAAGATTGTATGCAAATGTGGCTTTGAGATAGACTTATTAGGTATTAAGAACCAAATTGAAATGCAAATAGGAAGAAAAGTCATTATTCAATAGGGAGAAAAAATCATGGAGGTAAAGAGGAAAGAATTAAGACGGGAAGAAGAGAAGGTGTTGTTAACCTTTTTAAAACAAACCCGAGAAGGAAAGTATGCAAAAATAGATGAAAGTTCACTCCCGTATTCTAGACTTAAAGAACATAGAGAAGGACCTTATTATGAAGAGTACTACTATAGTGTTAGATAGAATAAGCAGGTAGTAGGTTGCAACATCGCCTAACACAGCATAAAAGGTTCGCTTTCACTCGCCCAAATTTTTGTTCGCAAAAACTTCTTTTATGCTGGGACCGTTGTGCGAAATTGTAGCTCCGAAACGCCTTTCTAAATCGGACAAAGCGGACGGATAAATCAAAAGAAATCGTTACGGAGCCGAAACCAAAGCTTAGAAGCATGAGAAAGCCGAGCAATCTACCTTTAAAAACTTGTTTTTACGTAATGACTTTTAAAACGAAAAAAACCACGCCAAAATACTTGAATTATTTTCTTGCGAATTTCTTACGAATTTTATCTTTAAATTTAAAAATCCTTAGTTATGAGCGATTTAAAATTAGATTTCCTAAACTTTATGAATTTAGATTAAGAAAATCTACCTAAAAATGAACTATGTTTACAACCGCAATCTCAATATAAGAGCGTTAAAAAAGTTTATAACGAAGTTTTAAACATCTGACTTCTGTCTGACTCAAATTCTTATTATTTGAAGTTATTAGATTTTAACGGGTCAGTTTATGGCTTATATTAAAGAAATTACTTTGCATAATTTCAAATCATTTGGAAAACGCGTTGTAGTATCTCTCCCCAAGGGTTTTACTGCAGTCGTCGGCGCAAATGGGAGTGGGAAATCAAATATCATCGACGGCATTTGCTTCGTTTTAGGCCGCAGAAGCTCAAAATCAATGAGAGCTGACCGTTTAGTTGACTTAATTTTTAACGGAAGCAATGGTAGGCCTCCAGCTGACTTTACTGAAGTTAGCTTGATTTTTGATAATACCGATTCAGCTTTCCCAATTGACTCAAGCAATGTCACAGTTTCTAGAAAAGTCAACAGAGCTGGCTACTGCGCCTATAGAATTAACGATCGCATGGCAACTAGAACTGAAATTATTGAATTATTGAGCCATGCTGCAATCAATCCAGATGGCTATAACATAATCATGCAAGGGGATATTGTCAAAATAGTCGAAATGAATGCCGCTGATAGGAGAAAAATAATAGATGAAGTCTCAGGAATCGCCGAGTACAATGAAAAGAAAGAAAAAGCAATGCATGAGCTTGAAAAAGTCAAAAACAACATTGATAAAATTAACATAGTTATATCAGAAGTTGAAACACAATTATCGAAATTAAAAAGTGAACGCGAAGATGCATTAAATTATAAAGAATTGCAAACAAAACTCGAAGAAACTCGTGGCTTATTAATCAATAAAAAACTTTCAGATGCTAAAGCTGCTTTAAATAATTTACTAGATACATTGGGTACAACTGAAGCTGACTATCAGAAGTTCAATCAAGAACTTCAAGCACTTGTTTCAAGTTCACAAGAGAGCGAGCAGAAATTAAATCAGTTGAATCAGATTATTGCAGAAAAAACTGAGAAAGAACAATTATCCCTTCAAAAAGAAATTGAAGAAATAAAAGGAACAATCCATAGAGCTCAAGATTCTATTAAACTTGCACAAGAAGAAATTGAGAGAACATCGAATGAAAAGAGAGAAACTGAATTAAAACTTCAACGATTTGAAGCTGAAATTTCTGAACTTCAAAAGAATATTGCTCAATTAGAATATCAAAGGTCAGAAGTAATAGCTCAAATTGGAAATAGAAGCAAGGAATTAAGAGATATTTTAGAAGCGGTCAAAGAGATAGACTCTGAATTTGCAAAATTAAATGATGAGTTATCCGGAATTAATGTTCAACTTGAACAAAAAAAGGACAAATTTTTTGCAGTTCAGAGAGAGATGGAAAAATTACGAGAACTTCTTCAATCAAAGCAGACAGAGAAAAGCAATGTTTCATCTAAGCTTGAGCAATTAAAAACTCAATTGGTTGGTTTAGAAGCCAATTATGCTGAAGCTATTGAAAAACAAACACAGCTTCAAAATCAGAAGTCGAGACTAGAGATTGATCTAACTAAACTCACAAAACAAGAAGAACTCGAGCTGCGCGAAAAGATTACAGTAATTGAAGAAAAGTTACGAAAAGCTCAAGAAGACTATGCTCGTGTAGAAACTAAACTAAAAACTTTAGAAGAGATTTCTTACCCAAAGGCTATTAGTGAAATACTGAAAGCTAGAGATATAGGCCTCTTAACAGGGATTTACGGAACAATTGCAGAATTGCTTAAAGTCAAACCTGAACATGAAGTTGCGATTGAGGTGGCAGCCGGTTCGCGGCTGCACCATATTGTTGTTGAATCAGATGAAGATGCATCTCAGGCAATTAAATTTTTAAAAGAAAATAAAATTGGTCGAGCTACATTTTTGCCCCTCAATAAAATTGAATTTAAAACTCTAGATCCTCGATCTATAGATGCTAGCAAGGCTGAAGGAGCAATTGGTTTAGCAATAAATTTAGTAGACTTTGACCCGAAATTTCAATTTGCATTTAATTATGTTTTTGGGGATACAGTCGTTGTTGATAATTTAGAAACAGCAAAAAAACTTGCGAACGGTCTTAGAATTGTGACGCTTGATGGCGATCTGATAGATGCAAAGTGGGCAATTACAGGCGGCTTTTATCAAAGGAGAGGTATCAAATCCGTTAAGCAAGAAGAAGATTATCTTCAACAATTAAAAGCTGGAATTTCACAGCTTGAAACTTCTAAGCAGGAAATTTTAGTTAAGCTCAAAGAGCTCGAAAAATTTGTAGGAGAATTATCACAACAAAAAATCAATGTTGAAGCTGAATTAACAAATCAAACTTTAATCTTAGATAATGCACAAAAACAAATTCAAAACCAAAAAAATGAGTTAATTCAATTTGAGGCTCAATTTGCCCAATTATCAAAAGAAATTGAATCATTTGAAGTTAAGTATAATTTACATTCAGCTGAATTAAATCAGCTCCAAGATGAGCTAAAACAACTTGAAAGTAAAAAAATTGAGATCAATGAGAAACTTAGCTCTTCTAAAGCTAGTGATTATACAGCAAAAACAAGAGAAATTGAGCAAACAATTTATCAACACCGCGAAACTCAGCAAAAACTTGATACAGAGATCGGCTCTTCAAAAGCAAAAATTGAGAGCGGGTTGCAGCCTTCTATTCAAACATGTAAGAATAATTTGGCAAACCACCAAGAAAAAAGTGAAAAATTAGTGAATATGGTTCAACAAAATCAAGCTTTAATTTTACTTCAGACCCAACAGCTCAATTTAAAAGTTGATCTTGTAGGCAGTTTAACCAAAGACGTTGAAGGATTACGCATACAACGCGAGCAGTATCAACGAACGATTTCTGAGCTTTCAGTTAAGCGCGAGGAACTCTACCAGAAGCTTGCTAGTATTCAGACGGTCCGTTCAAATCTGAACGCTGAAAAAATGGCGCTTGAAAGCAAGATAAATGAGCTATCTATTGAAGCTCAAAAATATCAAAATTTAGCCGCCTCAGAAGTTGAAGTAAAAATATCTGATCTAGAACAAAAGGTACAAACTCTTGAAATCGAAATGAAAAAGCTTGAACCAATAAACATGCGCGCAATTGAAGACTATGATAATACTTTACAACGCCATGAAAAACTTTTTGAACAAAATAAAAAGCTAACAGAAGAAAGAAATGCCATACTTAAATTAATGACTGAAATAGATGAACGAAAATTAGCAGTTTTTATGGAGGCTTTTGAGGCAATTAACCGAAGTTTTAAAGAGATTTTTTCACAGCTCTCACCTGAAGGCGAAGCGGAGTTAATACTTGAAAACTATGGCGATCCCTTTGAAGGTGGCTTAGAAATTCGGGCAAAACCAGCAGGAAAAGAAGTTCGCTCGATTGAATCAATGTCGGGAGGCGAGAAAACGCTCACAGCACTGGCTTTTGTCTTTGGGTTAGCTCGCTATAAACCGGCACCATTCTATGTGCTAGATGAAGCAGATATGTTTCTAGATGGCGATAATGGTGAAAAATTTGCCAATCTAGTGAAAGAATTTTCTAAAAGCGCTCAATTTATAGTGGTATCTTTTAGAGAAAGCATGGTATCTTCTGCTGATCAGTTAATTGGTGTTGCTATGCAGGATGCTGGCTCAGATATAGTTTCAGTCAAACTAGGAGGCCAGTAATTTTGGATTATAATATGCAGCACATAGAAATATTGATTGATTTAGTAACAACAAATCAACTTGACATCTGGCAGGTAGATATAATTGAAATCGCAGATAAATTTACAGAACGCATTAACCAGATGGAAAAATTAGATTTAAGAATTTCTGCAAAAACTTTGCTCACAGCTTCAATTTTATTAAGAATGAAATCTGAAATTTTAGTTCAAGAAGGAGAAAGTTTAACAAGATCCCAAATCAATGAAATTTTATCAGGAACCCAAGAAGCTCAAATTGATGAAATAGCTCAATTATTTGGTCAATATCCCGGTTTACAAAATTTAGTTGAAGCAACTCAAGTTCCATTATCTCAACCCATTAGAGGTCAAGAACTTAAAAGAAAAATTACTTTCTTTGAATTGCTCGAATCACTTCAAAAATCGTTAAATGACATTCGCTCTAAAGCATTAAAATCCAGCATCCAACCAAAAACAATTGAAACGGAAGGAATCATAGCAGATGTAATGGAAGAGCTTGGAAATAGAGTAAAATTATTATTGGAACATATCCTCTCTCTAAATTCTAAAACGATTAAATTTTCTGAGTTGATCAAGCAATGGACTCCTAAAGAGGTTGTTAAAATTTTATTGCCTTTGTTATTTCTAGCAAACCAGAAGAGAGTTAAAATTTCTCAGTCAGAGTGGTGTGGAGAAATATACATTACGCTAGGTGAATCCAATGCATGATAAATTGATGGTTGAAGCTGCTTTATTTGCCGCTGGGAAACCGCTGTCATTGAGTGATTTAGCAGCTGGCTTAAATTTAACTCAAGATAGAATTAAAGAACTTATTGGGCAGCTAAGGCTTGAATACTCCGCACGAGAAAGCGCAATTGAGTTGGTTCAGATACTTGAAAACAAGTATACAATTCAAGTTAAAACCGAATATGTAGGCGTCGCCAGCAATTTTTCTAAGCGAAGAGAGCTTTCGTCTAGCCTGATTAAAACGCTTGCTATGGTGGCATATCAGCAACCAATTACTCAGGCAAAAATAGTGAAAATTCGCGGTTTAATGGCATACGACCACATTAAGGCGCTTAAGCGAAGAGGGCTAATTAAATTCAAACCATTTGGTCGTACTAAAATTCTTCATACAACTAGAAAATTTTGTGAATATTTTGGATTAGAAACTGATGAACCAAAGGAAATTAGAGTTTGGATTGAAAAACATTTGAAAAAAGAAATTGGAGAAACTTCGGAAACTTCAAAAATGGTCCAACAATAGTTGTGTTTTTTTCATTCCAGTTAATTTTTTTATTGGAGACCAAGATAATCTAACAAAATCTGGAAAACCATTTCCATTTCTAACTAATGATCTCAAATAGATGCGGGTTGTTGGGTCAGAAGGATATCCGGAGCCGATATCTCCATAAGTTTCTTTTAATTTTTCAATTTCATTATCTCTTGTAACTTTTGCAAGAATAGAAGCTGCAGATACAACTGGATAGCGAACATCTGCCGTATGTTCTGAAACTAGTTTTATTGCTAATTTTGTACTTTCATGTAGATACTTATAAATTGATTCCGCAAAATGAACACAAGAGTTGTCAGCAGCATCAACTATTACTTTTTGCGGCCGAAGCTCATTAATCGCTTCAGCCATTTTCATCGCTTCAATTTCAGTAATAGTAAGATTTTCTTCAATGCGCAATTTGTCGAGTTCGCGAGCTGATACTTTAATTATAAGAGAAGTTTCAGCAGTTTCTTGAATTAGAGGGAAGAGCTTCAATCGACGAGCAGCGCTAATGCGTTTTGAATCTCGGACGCGCAATTCTCTTAATTTTTGTTCTCCACTTTCATCAACGACTACTGCACCAATTACTAGCGGGCCAAGAATAGGACCACGGCCAGCCTCATCTAAGCCTCCAATCAATTATTTCTAACCCTCTGGATTTAACCATGTTTTTATTAAAAAATTAGCTTTTAAATACTTATTTAAACGATTTTATGGCAATTCGAGACTCTAAATTTGAAAACTATTATTTTTAACAAATCTAACAAAAAAAGAGGCTTTTATGGGTTAGTTTGACTGGCGTGAATTAGACTTTCAATTTCGCCTATACTTCCAATTAATTCAAAACACACAACGAATCATCCCATTTAGATTAAGTTATTGTAAAAGCCACTGTTTCGTGTTAAACTATTCCAAGCGTTTGTGGCTGATATCTGAGCCGCTTCAATATTTTTCGAAATATAGGTAAAGGTTGGTTTAAGTCTCAATAGAAAGATTGAAAAATAAATTAGCTGTAATTATGCTTGATTTAAATGGTTCTTAAAAAAATGTTTTTAATTAGCTTAGCACTTATATTTTCGTTTTCTTTAGCATATAACCTAGTTTCAGCTCAAGATCGCATTACAGTCATAACATTGCTTGGAGGCATTCCATTAGATTACACAAAAGCTGAGCATAAATTCTTATCGAATCCTATTGTTAATGAAAAAGAGCTGAACTCCCTTCAAGCTCAAGGTTTATCAAAAGATCATTCTACAAGAATAATTACTGGCAGATATTTTGGCGGATATGATTGCGCAGGTTATTCTGAAGAGGTGTTTTTAGTTAGAGTGGATCTAGGGGTTGATGCCGCAACAATTATCCCCGTAGCTGCTCAAAGAAATATCCCTATTATAATGACCGATTCAACATTTTTACCCAGCGGAACAATTGAGTATCTAACAGATTTGAGAACTAAAAAAATTACAATAATCGGAGGAACGATTGCAGTTAATGAAAGTATTAAAAGTGCACTAGAAAATAACAAGTTAATCGTAAATAGAGTTTGGGGCAAGACAAGGTATGAAACTTCTTTAGATGCCGCAAGGCGATATTATCCTAGCACATCTTATGCCGTACTTGTTAACGGCGAAAATGAAACAGAGGCTTTGCTAGCAGCTCCATTTGCAAAACTTAAGAGTGCCCCACTAATATTAGTAAAGCCTTATGGAATACCAGAGTCAGTTAAACAATCATTAAAAGATCTTCAGGTGAAAAGAGTCTATGTAATTGGAACTGTTTCGCCCATAGCTACAAATGAATTGAAGCAAATGAATATCGAAGTGCTAGAAAAAATAAGTGCAAGCGATTTAGTTTCGCTATCTGTTGAAATTAGCAAACGAATTGAAAATGAAGTGGTTATTAACAAATTTAAGGATATAGGTTATAATTGGAGCAATTTAGGGACGCCAATTTATGCTGCTTATTTCTTAAACCTAAAAACTCGAGTAGTAGTTTTACCTAGTGATATGGTGGAATCATATACTCTTTTTGGGTTTGCTGCGAATAAGAACGGATCTGTCCTTTTAACTCCAAGAAATAAAGTATCGGATCAAGTTGCTTCTTGGCTTCAGGAACGTAAGTTCAGAGAATTAGCTCTAAGCATGTATTTCTCAAATCAAGTTTTAGTAGACATTCAGTCAAAGTCAGTAAAATAATCGCTTTAAGGTATTTTTTTGGGATTTTTTACGATTGCAAAGGGCATGAAAGGATGGGTTATCTGTAGCATTATACTTGCCCTTGCTACCCTTTACTTCTATACTAGATTGGGCTATCTCTTTAGTTTAATTGCTATTTTTTTATTATTTTTTTCACGTGACCCAGAGAGAAAACCACCTGTTGAAAAAGGGATAGTTGTTGCTCCAGCTGATGGGAGATTTTTAAACGGAAGAGTTTTCTCGGTTGAAAAAGTTACAAAAAACGAATTTGATTTTATTGAGAGCGAAGGAATCAG
Organism: Methanobacteriota archaeon; assembly: GCA_024860865.1. Taxonomy (GTDB): domain Archaea; phylum JACRDV01; class JACRDV01; order JACRDV01; family JACRDV01; genus JACRDV01. Next base: position 18,040 of record JACRDV010000030.1, read on the forward strand.
AATTAGTATTTGTATGAGTTTATTTGATGTTCATGTTCAAAGAGTTCCAGTTTCAGGGAAAGTTCTTAAAATCGAGAGAGTTTCTGGAAAGCATCAAGCAATAATTGAAAGAGGATCAGGTTCCCAAAACGAAAGAGTGTTAACACTTATTGAAACAAAATATGGATTTAAGATTGGCGTAGCTCAAATTGCTGGAATCTTAGCTCGCAGGATTATCACATATATTAAAGAAGGAGAAGAAGTCAAGATTGGCGATCGTTTGGGAATGATTAAATTTGGCTCTAGAGTCGATGTTATTTTACCAGTCAGGGAAGGTCTTCAAATCTTAATTAGAGAAAATGATAGCGCTATAGCTGGAGAAACAGTGGTTGCTCGCTATAGAACTAATTAGCAAAGAATAAAATATAGCTTTTATACAACTGCTCCGGAGCTGACTTACTTGGAAAAGATGAGAGAACTAATAAGGTCCCCAGATCTATTTTCAATAACTAATGCTCTCTTCGGTTCTCTAGCTATATTTGCGGCTTTGGTTAGAGATTTAAGTTTAAGCGCGCGTTTGATAATTCTCGCTGCATTTGCAGATGGGATGGATGGGCTAGTTGCAAGGAAAAAAGGAGCTTCTGAATTCGGAAAGAATCTAGATTCACTTGCTGATACTATTTCATTTGGAGTTTGTCCAGCAATTTTGGTTTTTCAGACAAATACAATTTTTCCAGAAGTTGTAAGCGGATTGTCTGCATCTCTTATTGTGATTTGTGGAATTTTAAGACTTGCTAGATTCAATATTTTAAGTGAGGAAATTTCAATGAAAATGTTCGTTGGATTACCGATCCCTGCTGCCGCAATGTTTATTATCTCTCTTTTTTTAGCACTTCCAGCTGAATGGACTGGTAAGATAATAGCCTTAGTTGCACTAACTCTAGCTCTGCTTATGGTTAGCTCTATTAAATATCCGAAGTATACTGGTAAGAAACTCAGACCACTTCTTATCATGATTGGTTTAATTGCGATAGTAGTAGTAACAAAACCAAATATTTTTATGGGGATTTTTACTAAATTGTTTCTGGTTGGGGCATTTTGTTACGTGGTTTTCAGTCCCATAATTTTCAGAGGAGGAAAAAATGATAATGAAAGCTGATTTGCCTTCAGGTCCTTCTATACCTGGATTGAAAGAACGCGTTGAAGAAATGAGAGAAAAAGTTACAGAGCGCCCTCCGCCAAAGAGAAGACTGCCTATTGTGGTCGGCATACTTGTAATTGTGCTAGTAATAGCGGGTGCAGGGTTTATCGCCTCTTACTTTCTTTACTATAAGCCCATACTGGTTGAAACAAAACAGTTCGACCTTGAAAAAGCAAAGAAAATAGAGCTAATAAATAATGTTTTTACAGGACCTTTAGCTGATGCTGCTGAAAAACAAGAATTGATCAAAGATGTAAAAGTCGCAACAACCTCTTCAGATTTAGCTGCTGTTGAAGCTAAACTTAAAACATATGGCCTTAAAGCCTGGAAAGATCAGAGAACAAAAGATGTCTTAGAAAATCTCGATGGCAGAGTTATGATTGAGGTCCAACAGCAAGTTGGAAGTTATACAAAAGATGAGGCTTTAGCGTATATACAATCATTTACAACGATTACCCCACTTACAGAAATGAAAATTGGAAAGCCTGATTTAGTTTCTGTGCCAATTGTGCTTGGAAGATTAAATGCATCTGCAGGAGTGCTCCATACAGGCGATATAGTCGATATTTTTGTTTCAAATAAAGATGGTGTTAAACTTCTTACAACGGGAGCGCGCATCGTTGCAATCTTTAGAGACAAATCAAGTGGAGAAATAACTCTAACCGAAAGCGAGAAAAAACTTCAAAGCGGCGGAGGAGTTGAAGGGAAAGGTACAGTTGAGACATTAGTTATTGGAGCGGCCACAGCAACTTTGACTGGGAGCTTCACAGGTTCAAGTGGTGTGAGAGTAGGGGAATATGAGTCGAAGTATACAACAAGCGTTGAAGAAGTGTTAAAAGCAGCTGCTGCCGATAAAATCAGCAGAGCTTATGTTAAAAGTGTTTTGGGTGAATATGGCTGGACATTGGGAACGCTAGAGAGAATTGCGCACATTGCAGAGTTCAATTCTAAATACATGATTTTAATTGAAGTCCCAAGAGGGCAGGCTGGAAATGTATTAGCTAACATGAATTCATTAGTTTTAACAATTCCTACCGCACGAGCTCCTGCTTGGGTGAGTTCGGTGGAATAGATGCATCTAAAGTCTAAAGCTAGAGTTACTTTTTTAGTTCTTTTATTGACTATATTATTAATTCCATTAGTGGTTATCGCTGCAATCCGTCCATTTGATATAAATGAGACTCTAAACCTTGGACCACCTTCCGTCCTTGTTTACCTTACAAAAATTGACACAATAATAACTGTTCGGAACCTTGCAGATGAACCAAGATTTTTAGCTGCTGATGATTTCCAGATGGTATTGGTGTCTTTGCCGTTACCCCGTTTTAATTCTATATCTGATTACAGTAAACAAAGTCCTGGCACTTTGAAGTGGAAAATTAACAAAACTGTTGATATGGTAGTTTATAACGGATACCATGGCTGGTGGATCCAACCTAACCTAGAGAAAGTGATACGCGTGGAATTCGTCACAGTAGGGGGAGATGCTTTATCTCAAATGACTTTTGATGCCGCAATAAAAACAGCTTTTCCCTTTCATACCGTTCCACCATTGGTGTCGTCAAGTTACCGATTAATTGACCCAAATAATGTAGAGTTAAAGAACCCATCGCTAAGGGTAACTGAATATAAGCAGAACATTACTTTTACTGTTTACAATCCTCCTCTTGGATTTGTTTGGGGCTGGCTTCCACGACCTGCAAACATCTCTAACTGGACAGAGGAGCAAGGGTATATTCCAGTCGGTTTTAATGTGACAGCAATTGTATGTGTGCCAATAGTTGTTAAGGGCGGTAAAATGACCAGTGCAACTCCTGCCCCAACTTTTGAATACATCGAATGGTACTATAATACATCAAAATTTGAGAATCCAATGATCATGCCATGGTCAGCGTGGATTACTACTTTGACACCGTTACCTTTCACGAGCACGCACTTAAGCCAGACTGGTTGGACGTATATGTGGTATTATCATAAATACGATACACAAAAGTTTCCAGTTTGGGAGCTAAAATTAGCTTTAGGCGAAAGCGTTAAAATTAACTACTTTTATCATTGGACGCGAATCGGGAAAGTTACTGGAATTCCAATTGAAGAAAAAGAAACACTTTCAACAGTTTCGGATTGGCTCAGTTATAGTTAATATTTCGAAAATCAAATATAACTTATAAACGACTTTTGTTACATGATTATTGATTCGCATACTCATATTCTTCCTCCAGAAATTGCAAAAAATCCGCCTAAAAATTTGCCATCTTTTTGGAAAAAGTTTGCTCCAATTTGTACGGCTGATAATTTAATTGAAATGTTTAGAAAAGCAAATATTGACGGTGGAATTGTTCTTCCAGCTGGTGCAGCAATTCTAAGTTGGAGTATAGAAAAAGTTAATGACTTCATTGCAAACTCGGCTAAGGAACATAAAAATTTAATCGGGTTTGGTTGGGTAAATCCAAACTTGGAAACAGCGACTTTTGAAATGGAGAGATGTGTAAAGGAGTTAAAATTAAAAGGATTTGGAGAATTTCACCCAGTAGCCCAAAATTTCAAATTGAACTCTTGTAAATCAATTATTGAAAAAGCAATTGAGCTTGATGTGCCGATAATATTTCACTTTGACGAGAGAACTAATTTTATTGAATTTTTAAATTTAGTTAGAACTTATCAAAATGCTAAAATAATTTGTGCACATCTCGGGGCTGGTTTATTTGAAAAAACAGATCTAAGTTTTTATTACGATACATCTTTTGGCAAAAATTTAGAGTTGGCGCTTAAGCGAGTAGGGACCGATAGGATCTTGTTTGGAACTGATTTTCCATTTGCTAAAAATCCAAAGTTAGAGCTTGAAAAAATATTACGTTTAGAGGTTCCAGATGAGGAGAAAAAAGAGATTCTGGGTGGAAATGTTTTAAAACTAGTAAAATAGATGACTTGGAAGCGGTGTTTAGATGCGAAAAAAACTTCGACTAATTTTATTAATAACAGTTTTGGCTGCACTCTTAGTTTTGATTGGATTGCTTGGAAGTGAATTTCTCATGGCTTATAAAACAGGCCTTATTAAGGCAAGAACTTGGTCGGCTCTATTTTTGATAGTTGTGGTTATAACAGGAATAGAAACAATTCCCTTTGGTCCTGAAGTTATTAGCATATCTGCAGCTGCCTTAGGATTCAATTTTGTGGGGATAGCATTTATTGGTGGATTTGGGAGCGTTGTAGGTTCTCTTATCGATTATTTCTTAGGCTTTTACTTTGGTAAACGAATATTAGAAGCTTTTTTTACCGATAAATTAATTCAATATGGAATGAGTCGGTTTAAATACTACGGAATTTGGGCGCTTATTGGATGCAGGTTAATTCCATTCATACCAGCAAAGCCATTTTTCTTTTTAGGTGGTACTTTGCGCATGCCCTTAACAGTTTTTTCAGTTGCGATATTTGTAAGTTCATGGATTAGATACGCCATGGGTGCTTATGCAGGCTCATATGTAATAGAGTTTGCGAGAGATTTTAGTCGCTTCGCACAAGAGCACTTCATTATAGCATCGCTCTTATCAGTTATTATTGTTTTAGCTGTTCTTTACATTGTTGTAAAATGGTGGATGAGATATCGACACTTGTTCCAAGAATAGTTATTTAATCAGTTGCCTTTTTCTTTAAAATTCATTCTAGTTGTTTTTTGGCTGGCTAACCAAATTCGATAATCAATATATGCTCCTTTTCCAACGCCCGGGCATTTTGGATCCGAAACTAGTTCAAAATTTTTACCACGAGTTACTAGTCTAAAAGGGTATCTTTTACATGTTATAGGCCTAGCGCTATAAATTTTACAATAAAAAATTCCATCTTGCATTTTTTCAAGAAAGAAGCATGCATTATTTAATCTTTTCATTCTAGGGTGAACAAACCCATCAACAAAATTCTTTCTTTTATAACCAAGCATTTCGATTCTATGGATGTCTTCTTTGGTTAATCGAACGGCTAGCTTGCAACATCTTCCACAATGAGTACACTCAAATAACATGGTATAATTATATAGGTGACTTAGAGATTTTAAATTTGACTAGACAAAATCATTTTGTTTGACCTTTAGTCAGTTGTGGGAATATGTTTTCTGAATTTGATCAAAACCTCTTCTTAGCGATAAACCAAGGGCTGGCGAATTCATCAATAGACTCTGCTATTATTGGAATCACTTATTTGGGGTCTAAAATAGCTTGGTTTCTGATTACAATGGCGATTTGGCTTGCTGGAAAAAGGCGGACAGCCATAATTTTGTTAAGTGGATTAGCAATCGGAGCATTTGTTTCTGAATTTCTTAAATTCTTCTTCCCTCGACCACGGCCATTCGTTGATCTAAATGCTCGGGTTTTAGTTAATAGCTCTCTTTGGGAAGAATCAGTAGAAGAACCCCTCGCTAGTTTTCCAAGCGCACATGTTTTAGCTTCTTTCGTTGGGGTTAGGGTCTTAGGAAACAAATTCAATAAAAAATGGGGGGTAGGTTTCTACTTGTTAGGTTTCTTTGTGGCTTTCTCGCGGATTTATGTTGGGGTTCATTACCCAACTGATGTTATTGCAGGCGCAATTTTTGGACTTTTTATTGGGCAGTTGGTTTTGAAAATAGAACCATTAATTGAAAAGGCATGTAAAAAATTGAAGCTTGAAAAATTGTGCGAGGATAAAATTTGAAGAATATAGTCATAACTGGGCCACCAGGTATTGGAAAAACATCAATTTGTCAAAAAGTGATTGAAAGTTTGAAATCAAAGGATTTTAAGGTTGGCGGCATGCTTTCTTCTGAAGTTCGAGAGAAAGGTTCTAGAGTTGGTTTTAAAATTCTTAATATTTCCACTAACCAAGAAGGTTGGTTAGCTCATATTAACCAGAAAGTTGGGCCTCAGGTATCAAAATATAGGGTTATTTTGGAGGATATTGAAAAGATTGGAACAAAAGCAATTGAAAAAGCTATTGAAGAAGCTGATGTTATTCTTATCGACGAGCTCGGCCCAATGGAATTATACTGCGATTCATTTAAAGAAACTGCTCAACGAGCTTTTGACTCAAATAAGCCGGTATTGGCCACTATCCATTATAGATCAACACACCCATTTATAAAAAATATTAAAGAAAGAAAAGATGTGGAGTTAATTTTAATTGATTTGGAGAATAGAGAAAAATTGCCGGAGGAAATATTCAAAAAGTTGCTCAGAAATCTTAAAAAGTAACAGGTGATTATATGCTAGGTGTAATAGTAAACTATGTCGGATCTCATAAACACCAGAAACCATTTCAATACATAATTAAGCCCGAAAGAGTATCATCGAAAAATGAAGCTGCGAAGTTAATTGGCAAAAAAGTTCAATGGAAACAGCCAAAATCTAACAAGGCATTCATTGGTAAAATAATAGATGTCCATGGAAATAATGGAGCTGTGCGAGTTAGATTTAATAAGGGCTTACCAGGTCAAGCTATTGGCTCTTCAATTCAAATATTTGAGTGAACTTTTTTAAAGTATTGTTTAAGTGAAAAGAATTGCATGCTCATTCAGAACCCATCTATACTACCAAGATAAAAGAAGGTATAACTGAACTAATTGTTCCTAATGCAGATAAATATGTCAAAGCTCCAGGGGAGTATATTCCAGCAAAACTGCCAGTGTTTTACAATCGGATAATGGAACTTAATAGGGACATTTCTATCGGGGTTATTCAAGCACTTCAGCGAGAAATGAATAAAGAACTTTATATTTGTGATTTACTGGCCGCAACAGGGGCTCGTGGAGTTCGGATAGTAAAAGAGATTAGTGGGATTTTTAGAGTTGTTATAAACGATATGAATCCAGTTGCTATTGAATTAATTAAAGAGAATGTTAAATTTAATCAAATTGAAACGAAAGTTGAAGTCTCGCAAAAAGATGCAGCTTTTCTAATGCTTGAGCACTCTAAGCGCGGAGTTCGGAAGTTCGATTACATAGATATTGACCCCTTCGGAACTCCAGTTCCATTCGTTGATCATGCGATCTTTGGTTTATTTCATTTCGGCGGGATGTTGGGAGTCACTGCAACCGATACGGCTCCTCTATGTGGAGTTTATCCAAAAGCTTGTTTTAGAAAGTATGGATCGATTCCGCTAAGGACTGAATATTGTCATGAAATTGGAGTTCGGATTTTAGCAGGGTATCTTGCAAGAACAGCAGCTAAACTTGAAGTTGGACTAAAAATTCGTTTAGTTCATTCAACTGACCATTACTTTAGGGTTTATGCTATAGTTGAACGAGGAGCTCAGTTAGCAGAAAAAACAATTGAACAGCTCGGGTATATTGTTCATTGTTTCAAATGTGGATACAGAGAATTAACCTCAAAGTTAACCCAAATTCTGCCGAATCGATGTCCAAATTGCAATGAAGATCTCAATTTTGCTGGGCCACTGTGGGTCGGTCAATTATTTGATAAATCCTTTTGCGAAAAAGTATTATCTGAAATAACAGGCAGGGAATTAGGACAAAAGAAAAAAGCGATCAAAATTTTTTGTCAAATTCTAGAAGAAGCTGAAGCTCCCCCTACATACTATGATTTGCACAAACTCTGTCAAGAACTAAAAATCTCTCCGCCAAAACTTGAGATAATAATCCAAAAATTAAAAGAACGGGGTTATAAGGTAACAATAACTCATTTTAAAGAAAACTGCATTAGAACAAATGCAAATAGCAAAGAGTTGAAAA
>JACRDV010000029.1 GCA_024860865.1 Methanobacteriota archaeon
CGAGTGCTTTGATCGGATTTGTTTCAATCGCTTTTGCATCCGCTATTGTACTCTATAGGAAACTCAAATATTAATATTAAATTAAAATAGATGAGAGGGATAAGCGCCTTCTCTTCTACCTTTTTTATTTCAAATTCTAAGATATTTTTGCATTAATAAGAAATATAGAAACTTTAGGTTTCATTAGGAATATTTAAATTATTCTCTCTTTTTTCTTTTTAAATTAACTTATTCTATATGAAGATAACTAAAAAAGAAATCCAATTATGCAATATTACAAATCATTTTAATTAATTTCGAATTATAAAAAATTTATTTGCATATCTAGCTATAAAATATTACTGTATTTTTATAACTAAAAAAATTAATCAACTAAAATAAATAATTTTTATATAAGTCTCTAGTGAATAGAAATAGCATGCAAAAAAATAAAACTATTAAATTAGTCATCCTCGTTACAATTGTGGCAATATTATTTCTAGTAATTGGATGATAAACCCACCACCAACTACAGAAGGAGAGATGCTATATAAAGAAAAATGTAGCAAGTGCCATGAGTTGAGGCCTCCTTTACGGCACACTGCTAACGAATGGCCGACTACTGTAGATAGAATGCAGTCCAAGGATCCTTTGTGGATTTCAGATACTGAGAAAGAGAAAATTCTAGCATATCTCCAAGCAAACGCGAGAAAATGAATCGTGTAAAAATTTTCATTTTAAGCTGTTTTCACTCTCATGCAATATAACTCATGCTAGACTTATCGAAATCAGGCACCATTTCAATATAAAGTTCTGGTTCTTCTTGTGGCTGCCAGCCTAATTGCCAATCTAATGCTGGATATAATTTCTTGAAAAATTCTGTTGGATTTTTCGAAACTAGTGTAACTAAGTGGTTGGGACCAAACAAATCGAGAGCGATCTTGTATGCTATCTCCTCAGTTCTATTTTCATCGATATTTCCTAAGGAGTGAATATACTCATGGAGCAAAATATAGAACGCATAAGGTTTAAAAAAAGAAGGATCCGCTTCATTGATTAACTTGAGAAGACTTTTATTCATAACAATAATATTTGATCCAACTGGATAAAATGCCCCAATAAAATAGCCTTTCCTAAAGCCTAGTTCGGCTAGACCTAGCGTTAGTCCAGCCCTTCCAAATCCGTAGATTTTCCGAACAGCATCCTTGACTATTTCAAAAATATCCGCTAAACTACCCGCCTGATCGAGTCGCTCGGCGAATGACTTTACCACTTAATCCACCTTTTTTGTTTTTTAACGCTGTTAAAAATAAAAAGGAACAATATTATATATAAAGTTAACGCCGTTAAACATGGTGATAATTTGAAACCTCCATGTATGGTCGTTGTTACACAAATTTTACCTGCAATCAGAGTTATGGTGGCAAGAGAGTTAGTATACAACCATGGCTTAAAGCCAATAGAAGCCGCAGTCAAAATGGATGTTACGCCAGCGGCTATAACCCAGTATATTAAAGGTCTCCGAGGAAAATACCCGATAGAAACGATTGAGAAATCCAGAAAAGCAAAGAAAATTATATCAGAATTAACTATTGAGCTTGTAAAGGATGAAGTAGACATTATATTTGTTTTAAATATGTTATGCAAAGCTTGCAAAGCCATTAGTTCTGAAGGCCTTCTTTGTGATCTACATAAAGAGCTAATGTTAAGTCTTAGAAAGCACAAATGCAAAATTTGCCCCATGCTTATAAGGTAGAAATCTTTTAATTGCTAAATTAACCCAAGAATTCGATCTTGTATTTTTATGGAATTTTGTATTTTTAAAAAAAATTCTTTTATATTTATAATAACTTGTTTATTAAATTTAACGGCGTTAACTTTATATACATTTTTAGAGTAAATTATTTTTAACAGCGTTAAAAAGTAATAAATATGCCCGATAAAATCTATTTAAAAGGCTTTCCAGAAATCATGAGATTTAAACTAACAGATGATGTTCGCAATGAGATTTTTGCTGAAGCATTTGAAAAAATGAGAGAGCAATATTTAGACGTGAGTGATTTATTAACAAATGAATCCTCAAATCACACCTTATATGGCCAATCTATACACGAGTTTGTTTTTGGAAGATTTGAAGGTAGAATTTTAAAAGTGTTAGAAGAAGCGCCTTCAACCGGCATTGAAATAGTCCAAAAAACAGGACTATCTCCAAATACTTTTCGCCATAAAATTGCAGAATTGAAAAGAAAGGGAATGATCGAACGAAGAAATGGCAAATATGGATTTATAAAGAATCCATTCGATCTAATTAAGTTCTCAGAAATAGGAAAAACTGGCAGCTTAGCACCTACACAACGTAGAAAAAAATTTCTTTCTAAAAATGATGTTAAACTTGCGATATATCTGTGGCCAAAATATAGAAAAGCATGTGCTGAGGTAGGTATCAGTCCTCTAGTCTCAAAATACGCAATAACTTATCATAATATTTTCTGTCTTGCTAATGCTATCAAAAAGTGGAGAAAAGGAAAAAACGCAACTCCAAAATGGGCCCTGATAGCATTAACAGACCTAACTCAAAAAGCAAATGAATTAAATGAGGAAGGTATAATCCAGAGCTATTGTTTGCCGGCAAGTACTCCTATAATTCCTTTTTATAATGGAAAATACAAAATTCCAATCGAAGCTGGAGAAGATTTAGACATAATAGCTATCAAACTATTGGCAAAAGGTTCAGCAAATGGAACAACTTATAACCATAAAAATAAGGAAAAATTTTTTGAAAGACTTCATGATCTTTTTGGATTTTTTGAAACTAAAAGAAATAAAGGAGTTCCAACAACAATTCTGGAGATAATTAAAAAGCACTATAATATTCAAAATTTTGATAAAAAAGAAGCTAAAATTCCTTTAATAATAACTGAAAAATTAGAGAAATTAAAAGGCTACGAAAAGATAAAATATGAACTGAATTTATTAAAGGGAATAACCGAGCTGAGCAGCAACTATAAGGGATATTTTGATCTAACATCTCAATCAAAGGATTTTCTAATTGGCGTATCTAAAATCGTGGAAGATTTAGGATTAGGAAAACTAACTATAATGAAAAAATTAAATAGACCTCATTATCGATGTATGATTCCTTCTAAGAAAATTAATTTGCTACAACAAAAGGAGTTGCAATTGAAGAAATTATATGAAAACATAGAGCGAATATATCCAGACTTTGAAATTTGGAATAAAATACCCTTAAACACAATAATAGAAAGAGCAAGGAGAAAAGACGTATTAAAATTAACACCAATAGAAGTTTTGCAACAATCCTGCAAAGAAGAGCTTTCCGATTATCTAGGTTTGATTTTAGATAGCATTAAGCGAAACACGAATAAATATATCCATAATTTTCTAGGAAAAAAGATAAACACCTTAGAACTCCAAAAAGAAATGACAAATTATTACTGGAATAACAAAAAAATACCAAGCGCTAGAAGCGTAAAAGAATATCTGAATATGATTGAAACTACTGGAGCAAGTGTAGATTCTGAAAAAACTTTATCTCGTTTAGGTTCTTCTTCAAATTTATTAAAACTTTAAAATATATGCAATGCTTGAGTTATCATGTTAACTTTTTATGAGTCTCTAAAATCAAACAGAATAAGCAATTTGGACAGCAAGTTTCTTTTCTATAAGGACCATAAAAAATATATTATACTTCGATGATGTTTTTTGGAGTGATTAAAATGCCATTTTTAGTAAGGATTAACCATGAAACTTGTAATGGGAACGGAGAATGCTTTAATAGTTGCCCAGCGGGCGTTTTTGAGGCATCTCACGATGGAAAGTGTTGGGTTGGCGGAGAGAAGTCAATGGAAGGAAATCTTCAGAAAGGCAGTAACGAAGATCTATGTGTAGGGTGTTTGGTTTGTGTAGAAGTATGCCCAACTAAATCCATCACGGTGACTGAAAAATAACTGTACAAACAGAAAAATATTTTTCCTAATTTTTTATTTTTGGATTTTAGGCAAAGCAAATAAAAATAAAAAAGGAGACTCTAACCAGTTTTTCTTCCTACAAGGATTGCTACTACAATTGCACTTATTGCTCCTATTACTATAGCTGCTATTGACAATGGATATGCTGCCGCAGCCTGTTTAACCCTTGTTTCTATTGCTGCCCCCTCTCTGATTTTTTTAGCCTCATCTTTTATGAAGTTTAGAGATGTTTTCATTGGCGCCCAGCCATACCAGTGCATATAGTCAGGGTTCATGTGAAAAGCTCCTTGGAAAGTTCTCATTCGGTGCTCTAGAAACATTCCGTAGAGTTCTTGTTCAATGGGAGATGGAGCTTCGTAAAATGTTAGCAAATCTGGATAGGCATATGCATAGTCCTTTGGCTTGGAAAGCAATCCATCTTTGTATAATTCAGCAACAGTGGATATGCCTTCAGCCATCAGAGCATCAGCTTGTTTTATGATAGCGTCTGCATTCTCTAGATTTTGCTTAGCATAATTTGCTGAATGGCATTGACCACAAACATTTAGCATAGCCTCCCTTTGGGCCTGCCATTCTTCTGCCGTTAATCTCGCAACCTTTCCAGCTTTAACCACATCCAGCCTTGCTGTAGGTTTCCCATCTGGGTCCAATACACCTGTTCCCTTAAGAATTATTGTTCTATAAGACATCCACTCCGAATCAGGTTCTGGTAACCTCACAGCTAAAAAGCCCCAAGATGTGATTACTTTATGGTTGCCATTTGTCATATGGCAGATTTGGCATGTCGGTGCTGGATATGGATTTTCGCTGAGGTGTTTGTTCCAGTCCCATGTATCACCTTGCATTGCATAAATTACACCGTGCTTAGAGGTCGAATACATTTCCCATTGAGGGTGATTAAAACCCATGTGGCATGGCAAACATGCTTCAGGTCTTCTTGCTTCAGCCGTGGAGAATTTATGTCTGGTATGACATGAATCGCAACTACCCATGCCATATCTATACTCTGGTATTCCTGTTTTATTCTTTGATCCCATTTTGTGGCATCCTCCACAGCCTTTTTGACCTCCTATTATTGGCTTAGCTTGATGTGTAGTCCCCGGCATTGCATTCATGGCAATCCATGCGAGCGCGTGCTTACCCTCATTGAATTCTACTACCTTTGGAGCATGGCAAGCATCGCATGTATCTGGCGTCGGCATCTTTGCCTTTGTAAAATCAGCAGCTGAGGTATGTTCTGACCCGTGGCAATTTTCACAGCTAATTTGCGATAAACCTCCAGCCATCTTGCTAGCTGTTGGATTCTGTATCCCAGGTGTTCCCATTGCGCCACTTTGAAAGGCATCAACAATTTTTGGAGTTATTGTTTTATGGCATGCTATACATGGCGACTCTTCTGCAACTACTTGGGTAGTAATTCCTATTAAGAATAAAAGTGTCGTTAAAAACGTTACAATTAAAATTTTATTTGAAATTATATTTTCACTTCTCATTTACAGGCAATATATAATTCTAAGATTTAAATCATTCGAATTTTAACCGTTTGGGCAGGGCAACTGGTATTAATATGGCTTTACGCCTGAATAAAAACCGATTTAAAGCGCATAGAAGAAATGCTGCAAAATTTTATAAACCACTGCTAAAGAATTACTGCTAATAAATGTTAGGAGGATATGATATGTACATAAAAGTACTGTTAGATGAAGATGAAATACCTAAGCAATGGTATAATATTCAGCCTGATCTTCCAAAACCATTACCACCTCCAATTAACCCAGCAACAAAAGAACCGATAGATCCTAAGGCATTAGAAAGAGTATTTGCGAAAGAGCTCGTAAGGCAAGAAGTAAGTCAGGATAGATGGATAAATATTCCAGAGGAAGTTAGAGATGTCTGGATGGCATGGAGGCCAACTCCATTCTATAGAGCTGTTAAACTTGAAAAAGCTCTAGGAACACCTGCAAAAATTTACTATAAGTATGAAGGCGTCAGTCCTCCAGGTAGTCATAAACCAAACACAGCAGTAGCACAAGCCTGGTATAACATGAAAGAAGGCGTTAAAAGGTTAACAACAGAGACAGGGGCTGGCCAATGGGGTTCTGCTTTATCTTTTGGCTGTTCAACTTTTGGTTTAAAATCAACAGTGTACATGGTAAAAGTTAGCTACCATCAAAAGCCCTATAGGAGAACTATGATGCAAACTTGGGGCGCTGAGGTGTTTCCAAGTCCCAGCGATAGAACTCAAACTGGGAAGAAAATATTGCAACAAGATCCAGATAATCCAGGTAGTCTTGGAATATCTATAAGCGAAGCTGTTGAGGATGCAGTAACACATGAGGACACTAAGTATACATTAGGAAGTGTCGTGAATCATGTTCTTATGCACCAAACGATAATAGGTATAGAAACTGAAAAGCAATTTGAAATTGTAGATGATTATCCCGATACGATTATTGGGTGTGTAGGTGGAGGGAGCAGTTTTTCTGGACTATTTTGGCCATTTTATTACGATAAAGTTTCTAAGAAAGCTCCGAAAGAAGCGGAATTTATTGCAGTCGAACCAACGGCATGCCCTAGCTTGACCAGAGGCAGTTATACGTATGATCACGGGGATACTGCTAGGTTTATCCCTCTAGTTAAAATGCATACTCTTGGCCACGATTTTGTTCCTGCCCCAATACATGCTGGAGGTCTAAGATATCATGGAGATGCTCCAACGCTATGCTTGCTAGTCAATGAAAAAAGGGTAAAAGCAAGGGCATACAATCAAGTTGAAGTTTTTGAAGCTGCCGTACTGTTTGCAAAGACCGAAGGAATAATACCCGCTCCTGAACCTGCGCACGCTATAAAGGCAGTAATTGATGAAGCAATCAAGTGCAAAGAAACAGGTGAGGAAAAAACAATACTTTTCCTTTTGTGCGGGCATGGATACTTTGACATGAAAGCTTACGAGGATTTCTTTGAAGGCAAGTTACTTCCTTATGAATATCCCGAAGAAAAAATTAAGGAATCATTAAGAAGGTTAAAAGAGCTCTATCCTTGGGCAGAAAAACTTCCATACTAACCTTTTTTCTTTTTTATTAAATGTAGTAAATAATATAAGATTGCTCAATAGAGAATTCCTTCTTATGGGAGATTTAAAAAGATTTACTTCTTCTATCCAAGCTGCAATTAAAAAACTCCAAACTTGGCCAATTAGAGAACTAACTCTATGCCATCACGACGAAGCTGATGGGTGCACATCGGCAGCTATAACTAAAACTGCTCTCGAGAGGAGGGGCTATAAAGTAAATTTTCTTTGTATAGAGAAGTTATTTCCTCAAGTGCTTGAGAAACTTCATACGCAAAAAGGGGCTTTAATTTTTTATACAGACATTGGAGCTTTTCACTCGAAACTAATCTCTGATTTAAATAAAGGCAAAAATCTTACAATAATTTTAGACCACCATGACACTGAGCCTTCAACTGACTCGATGGTTTTCAATTTAGATCCTGAATTGTTTGGATTTAGTGGCGAAAAAGATGCTAGCAGCGCGACTACTTGTTATCTATTTGCTAAAGAATTAGATCCAAAAAACATCGATTTAGCTCATCTTGCAATTATTGGTTCAGCTGAAATACCAGGAGATGTTACAGGTCTTAACAAAATTCCACTTGAAGATGCACAAAAACAAGATTTAGTTGAGGTTAGTGGTACGAAGGGAAAGCAAAGGTATAAAGTTAAATTACCAAGTGGAAAAATTTCTAGCACTGAAGCTTCCAGCAAATTGTCTGCGCTTGCATCGGTTGGATATTATGAAAACGGTCCAAAACTTGCGATTAAAGCTTGCCTAGATGGGTTTGATGAAACTATTGAGAAAAAAATTTTAGAGCTCCAAGAAAAACGAAAAACTGTTAGTAAGAAAATGCTGGCAATTCTATATAAAACCAAACTTAAAGAAACTGATCATATTCAATGGTTCCATGCTAAGGACATTTTTAAATCTATGGGTGTTAAAGTTATTGGAACCTTTTGCTCTATGTTGCGTTTTCAAACCAAATTGATTAAACTGGAGAAATACATTGTCGGGTTTATGAATATGGACCCAGTTATTCCTAGGTATGGAAAATTAGAACAACCAATGACTAAAGTTTCAATGAGAGTTCCGATTCAACTTGAAAAGTTAATTAATGCGAAGAAAATGCCCGGTGCTTCATATCTCTTGCCTGAAGCTTCAAAGTTAGTAGGTGGATTTGGTGACGGTCATAGTTTAGCTTCTTCTTCAATTATTCCAAAAGGGCAGGAAGAAAAATTGATTGATTATATGGAATCGCTATTTAAAAATTTTTCATAGTATGAAAAAGAGTTGGCAGTTGCTTTTCTTACTCGAACGATTGGTATCATGTAAACATGAAATTGCCAATTAGATCATTTGTTGGTAAGATTTAGTGACCTAATTTGGGTAAGGGGCTTGTGAGTTTAAGATTTTTGAAGTTTGGGAGTTATAAGAACAACTGCCAACTTTTGTTAAAATAATTTAAGGATGTACCAAGTATAAAAAGTTAACGGCGTTAAAATTAGTTAAAAACTCTATTAAACTAGCCTAAAAGAGCGGCACGGAAACCTGAAATGCAGTCTTTAGCTGATTGGAAAAGCAGGTGTTTTATTTTTGTAGGAGTTTTCAGTTTTTCTAACCTGCCAATCCTAAAATAGATCGGTGGATGTGGATCCCATGTTATCCAACTTTGGATCCTATAAGTTGGTGATCTTTCAAATTGAAGTTTTCGAAATCCAATTTTTCGTAGAGCTTCAGCCAAAACCTGCGGCTGCTCTATTTTAACTGCAGATTCAAGGTCAGCCCTTGCCTCAAAGAATTTAGCGATGAAGAAAACTATTCCCATGGCAACAAAGAGATATAATAATGGAAAGAATACAACAATTGGCCAAAACACATATAAGCGAAGCAAATATTCAGATGCCGTTAATACAAAGAGATTAAAGGGATCTCTTCCTTTAAGATGGCTAAACTCATGCCCTAAAACGTTAAATATCTCATATTCTTCCAATTGAACTAGCAATCCTGTAGTAATAAGTATTGTCCCATGACTCGGGCTAGGACCGGAAGCAGCTGCGTTAGGTAGCATTGTATTTGAAATGACTATTTTGGGCACCGGAAGGTTGAATCTTTCGGCAACCTTTCGCACTAGTTCATAGACATTTATTGTTTTTGTTGAGATGTTCGCTGGTATGCATTTGATTCCATATTTAGAAAATACTTCTTCGGCAGTTTGACAGCTGAGTTCTTTACCAACAGCTAGAGTTTTTTCATAGATCTCTTTCTTCATTTCAATAACGAGGTCTTTCCCATACTTTTGTTGAAATTCTTTATATTCTTCTACTGGCAAATGATATTGTAATAAGTGAACATTTGGATTTTTAGGTGTTACAGACCAGTTGCCTAATTTTTTTATGATTTTGTCTGAAAAAAGAACTGTCACAAACTGAAAAGCTACTATAACAATTGGCGCATAAGAACCCAAAAAATAAAACACTAAAATACTTGCAGCAATGAAGATTATAAAAAAGAAAAGCATACTATCTGTTAAAATCCTTTCAAGAGCACTTCCACGTTTTGATGGAATTTTTTCAGGTATAATTTCTTCGCCTTCGAGCCAGGCAAAGTAAAGAGTAGTTTTTCTAACTTTCTCTTCAAATAGCTGAACAACTATGATTAAGTCTTCTTTCAGTTGATCTATGGCTGTTTCAGGCACATTTTCGCTTGGAGACATTTTAACTTGAATTGGTTTTACAGCTTTAATCTCAACATTAATGTACCATTTTTCTTCTGACTCAAATGCTGTGAAACAGAGGAGATGCTCATTATCTGCAGTTAATTTTTTTATGCTTGCAAAACGTTCTTTGTTAGGGAGCAGATAATACTCATTTATGAACTTTAGCAGATCGTCAAGATGTGCTAGCGTGACTTCTGTATCTATTGTAAAACTCTCAGTTTTTCTCATAAAATCGCTTTTTATAAAACAAAACTAATAGAAATCTTATAGAAAAATTCCAAGCAAAAAATATCAATCATTAATTCTGTTATTCTCTCATAAGCTTATATCTCATAAAAATATCCTTCAATCGAGGAATAAGCTCTGAATGACTTCTAACATAAAGAACATGCCTAGGCATGCGAGTCTCCTCTTTCTCAACTCGATGTTCCATCATGAACGGCTCTCCCCAAACGGTCAAGAATGCTTCTTTGACTTCTTTTTCGGAACTAACATCTATCATTCTAAAAGCTATATTTTCCTCTATATCTCTCCACAATGGAGGTTGAATTTTTTCTTTGCCTTTGCATTTTTCAATCTTAGGTTGAATGTCTTTCTCCCAAGCATCTTTCATTGAATGCTTCAAAACAAATACAATTTTACTGCTTTTTTGACTTTGAATTGAAGGCTTCAATAATCTATCAAATAGATCTTGAGAGCGAAACATATCAGCACATATATTAAACCACCATTCTTCGCCCTGATTCCTTAACGCAAATTCCTGTGATAGAGTGAGAAGATCGGGTGGTTTTATAAGTTCGATCTCCGATGGTGGACAAGTTAGTTTATTCTCAATTCTCATTATTGTTTCATGCGCTACGTCATACTTTACGCTATGACTAATTTCATGAATAGCAAGAAGGCTAAGAAGGAGTAGAAGCAAAGATATAAGATATGCTTCAGGTATTATTCCCAAAGCATGCAATGCAAGGCCAATTATGCTTGCAACTATAACAGCTATAAGATCTAAATGTTTAGTAATTCTCGTTATTGATAACATATTTATCATCTTCCTATCCTAAAAATTTGAATTTTACTTTTATTTATTAGATTTTTTTTAACATTATTATATTTTCTTTAGCAAAACTCTGGACTTTTTCTAGCTCTATCAATGCTTGCTCATTCCATTTAATTGCCATATTCCCCTTTATCCATGGATAAAGAACGGAAGACATTGAACGCATACAAAATCTTTCTTTCCTTTAAAATAATATTGAATCAATTTAACTTCATTATCTGTTCTTTTGCAGTTACTACATCTTGGAATTTCTTCTGCCATTTTTTCACTTCTTATCTAGGTATCTTAAATAAAGAGAAGATACATAACAAAATTAAGTTGATATAGTGAAATGGTCTCCAGCGATCGCAAATACCGTACTTTAAAAATATGCTTTTGGTTTTTGGGTGCTTCTGGATTATTTCTTTAATTGCCATATCGCGAGCAATCATAAAATTTTCACTTCTTTAGTTTTTCTTCAATAATTTTTTTGTATTTCTCTTCGCCAATACACTTTTTTGCATATGAACACCATTCTATGCAAGAAGGAACCGATTCTCTAAACACTATTGTTCCGCATTTGTCACATTTGGCTTTCATTTCATCTGCGAATATTTCTACTTCTTCACCACAATTGGTACATTTCACAATTACAATAGTTGGTCTTCTTATTGCTGCGCTTCCAGGGCATTTAACTTCCATGATATTCCTCTAAAGCGAATAAATACAAAAACTTTTTCTAAATTTTTATGCTATGATTTAATAATATGTTTTAATCTTTTAAGATTATAATAAACTGTTGAGGTAGTAATAATGATGGAAGCTATTCTATCTCTTAAAATCCCGAAAATTTGGATGACTGAAATTTCACAAAAGTATCCAGCAATAGTTAAAATCTTAGAGCGCAAGCCATTTGGGAAGTATGGAGTTCAAGATTTAGTCGAAATTAGTGCAACTGACGAGTATCTTGGTAAAATAATAGAGGATATTCGAAGTAATCCATTAGTTTATAAAGTCGATATTAGCACAACTGATAAAAGTAAAGCACTAGGGGTAGTTTCAACCGTTAAATGTGTGGCGTGCAGGGCTTTAGTGGGTTCAAATTGTTTTCTTATTTCGTCTACTTCCAAAAAAGATGGAAAAGTTGAATGGAAATTAATTTTTAGTGAAAAGGATTCGTTACGACGGTTAATTATAAAGTTAGAGAAATCTCATTGTGAAGTCAAGCTAACTAAACTTTCAAGTATTGATGACAAAGAAGCATTAACATCAAGGCAAGGAGAGATCATTCAAATAGCATTTCAAAAGGGATATTTTGACTATCCTAAGAAAATAACCATAAGAGATTTAGCAAAAATATTTAATATTTCAATATCAACGCTTTCTGAGATTCTAAGAAGAGGACAACGAAAAATTTTGATAGAATATTTTAGGGAGCATAAATAATACAAAACCGAACATGTTCGGGACAAGAACTATTTTAAGGAGATATAATATTAATTGAGCTGAGAGAGGTGAAAAAATGGTCACAGAAAATCAAGTAATTGAAAAATTAAAAGAGGTAATGGATCCTCACACGAATACTAGCGTCTATGATATGAATTTAATTTCAGGGTTAAAAATAAACAATGGTGATGTAAGTTTGACTTTCACACCTTCAAGTCCGTTTTGCCCGTTAGGGATTCAACTTGCAGTGGCAATTAAGCGAAAGTTAATGGAACTTAAAGAAGTTAAAAAAGTAGACGTGAATGTTGTAGGGCACGTTCAAAAAGACCAATTAAATGAACTTTTGAAGAAAATTTAATGCAAAGGTGGAAATTTTGAGCAGTGAGATTTTGACTCTGGATGTTCGAGGACTACCGCACCCAGAGAGGCCACCTTTAATTATGAGCAAGCTCTTGCAACTCAAAGAAGGTGAAACACTTACTTTAATTGTTGAAATTGAACCTCTTCCAATGTATACGTTACTAAAACAACATGGATACGAATGTAAAGGAGAACAATTACCAAATGGTTCGTGGAGAGTTTTAATAAAAAAGTCAAAGCTAGGGGAGAAAAAATGAAAATAACTAAAGATATGACTGTTGGAGAAGTAATAAGAAAATTCCCAAAAACTAGAGAGATTCTTTTAAAACATGGCTTGTGCGATTGTTGTGGAGGTCATCTCAGCCTCGAAGGTGGAGCGAAAATTCACAAAGCCAATGTTAGTGCATTAGTGAAAGAGCTCAATTCTTTTATCGAGTAATTTTTTAACAATGGATGTTTTTAAAAATGATCCAGAACTTATCTGTGAGATTTTTTGCTACATCTATTGTATATTTCTTAATTACTGTTACGTTTGGAATACTGATTGCACTAGGAAAAATAGGCTTTTTTGACAATCCAATTGCTGCGCATTCCCATATTGCTCTCATCGGTTGGATCACAATTACAATAATGGGAGCTGAGTATCAAATAGTTCCAACGTTATTAGGTAAGGAACTTTACAACAGAAGGTTAGCCGAAATTCAGTTTTGGCTTATAAATATTGGGACAATAGGCATGTTTTTGGGATTTTTATCGGGAAATGGTTTATTAATATTTATATTCGGTGTAGTGGTGGCAATAGCCGCATATCTTTTTGCTTTCATTATTTTTAAAATGTTAGAAAAGAAAAAAATGATTTTAACGATGAAATTTTTTGTTGTAGCTATTCTATATGTGCTTGTAACGGTTACACTTGGATTGCTCATAGCTACAAATGCCAAATATCTAATTTACTATGCTTTTCCTGAAGTTAAGATTCTTGCAACACAAACTCATCTTGCATTAGTTGGTTGGGTTTCTATGACTATTATGGGCGCAATGTATCAAATGTTGCCCATGCTTTCATTAAAAAAACTTTATAGCGAGAAGTTGGGAGAAGCTCAGTTCTGGGTTGCAAATGTTGGAATCATTGGAATGACTTTAGGTTTTTTAACTGGAGAGATACGGCTGGTAGCTATATTTGGCACAATTACTGCAATAGCTTCTTACTTGTTCGCCTATAATATGTTTCAAACACTAAGAACTAAATCTGAAACAAAAATGAAAGTGGATATTTCTGTTAAATTTTTTGTTAATGCTGTCATTTACTTTTTAATAGTAGTTACTTTCGGAGTACTGATAGCTACTGATGCGACAAATTCGATTTTTAAATTAATACCAGGAGCTAAAATTATTGCTTCTCACGCCCATCTTGGGTTGATAGGTTGGGTTTCAATAACTATAGTCGGAGGCATGTATCATCTAGTGCCGATGCTTGTATGGATGGAGCGATACGGTCCAAAGTTAGGAATAGAAAAAGTACCTACAATTAAGGAGCTCTTCAGCGAAAAGTTAGCAAATGTTCAGCTCTTACTTTTTAACGTTGGATTAGTTGGAATGTTTTTAGGTTTTATGATGGCAGAGATGAGACTAGCAGCGATATCTGGAGCTATCATTGCCATAGCCTCATACATATTTGCTTACGATATGTTAAAAACGATTAAAGGATAATCCGAATCCTAGTCTTAGAGCGGATATGGGTAAACTATGTTTGGCTATTATTAAAAACCAAATTAAATAGAGAAACTCAATTTGATCCATTCCCTGAAAAATAAATCCAATATCCTATTATCTTCAATTAAACCCGCGCCCTCTAATGCCGTTATTGCTTTCCTCACGTGACCTGGGGATTTTAACCTATATTTTTCTATGAAATCCTTGGAGTAAATTGATGCACCCTTTTCATTAGCAATGCCAATGAGTAGTTTTCTCTGTTCACTGCTCTTGATTCTGTCCCAAATTGTTTGAAAGCCCGCGCTGAGATTAGGTAAAATCTTTTCTTGTAAAGCTTTCTGTGCTGTCTCTATATTGGCACTCTCTTTTGTTATATACCAAGTTTCATGACATAAGTGTTGTACGTAAGAGGGAACCCCTTCACTGAATGCCACTACCCAATTTGCTGCTTCCTCGCTAATTTTCTTTCCACTGGCTTTAAATCTATTAATGACAAATTCTTCTAGTACTTTTGTATCAATAGATTTGAGTTGTATAGGCTTAGCAAATCTATAAAAAGGTCTTTCCTTTTCTCCAAAAATTAGAGAAATTAAACTTCTTTTACTTCCAGCAAAGAGATAGCTAACATGATGGTGATGCTGTAGAATAGAACGAAAAAGCTTCGCCCCAGGCCAATTTTAAGCCTAACTGTGAGCATAATTCTTATATAATACATGCTAACATGTCACATGTTAACAAGAATTAGAGGTAAGTAATTTTATGCCTGAAATCGGAAAACGCATTCGTTTAGAGCGGATTCTCAACCGTGACAGCCACAAAATATTAATTGTCCCAATGGACCATGGCGTGACAGTAGGGCCTATTAAAGGAATAATAAACGTGGCTGAGATGGTTAACAAAGTGGCTGAAGGTGGAGCTACCGCAGTTCTATTACACAAAGGCATAATTCAAGCGGGCCATCGTGGATACGGGAGAGATATTGGCCTTATAATTCACGTTTCGGCCTCAACAGCTCTCGGCCCCGACCCTAATTACAAAATTCAAGCAACTTCGATCAAAGAAGCCATCAAACTTGGAGCAGATGCAGTTTCAATCCACGTTAATGTTGGCGCAAATGATGAGCCTGAAATGTTAAGAACTCTTGGATCGGTTGCTGAACAATGTGCTGAATGGGGGATGCCGTTGCTCGCGATGATGTATCCAAGAGGACCAAAAGTTAAGAGCGAACATGCTGTAGAGTTCGTAAAACATGCAGCTAGGGTCGGAGCGGAGTTAGGAGCAGACATTATAAAAACAAATTACACAGGTAGCGTTGAATCATTTAAAGAAGTGGTCGACGGCTCTCCAGTTCCAGTTGTAATTGCAGGTGGACCGAAGATGGCGAATGATCTAGAACTTTTAACTACGGTGAAAGGTGCTATAGATGCTGGTGCCAAGGGTGTGGCATTTGGAAGAAATATTTTCCAACATTCTAATCCGACATTAATTACGAAAGCTATTGGTATGATTGTACATGAAAATGCTGATGTAGAAGAAGCAACTAAAATACTGAGCAAACATTAAGACACTAAAAGGTTAATTTTAATTTTTATTTTAGGTTTTTCTATGAAAACTTTTTGGGTAGCAGCAAATCAAAATATACCATGGGAAACGCGAAAAAAATTCGTCACTACTGCCATAGAGTCTGGAGCTGAGGCTGTCTTAATAAATTCTAATGAAGTTGAAAAAGTAAGAGAATTAGGTAAAATATTTGTAACAGCCCCACCTTCTGAAAAAAATGTTGCGGATATTGTAGTAACAACTGAAATAGATACAAGATTAATTCAGGATCTCAAAGAAAAGGGATTTCAGGCAGCCATCAGTGTAATAATCGATGAAAAAACAAAAGAGCAACCTGCTATTGCTGCTGCAAAAACAGGAGCAAACTATGTGATTATATCAGCTAGAGACTGGAAAATTATACCGCTTGAAAATTTAGTAGCTGAATTACAAAAAACGAACACAAAAATTGTAGCCGAAGCCAAGACTGCAGAAGAGGGACGAACTTTATTTGGCACTTTAGAGAAAGGAGTAGATGTTATTTTAATTGATCCTTCTCGATCAAGCTTAGATGAAATCAAAAAACTACACTATGTGGTTGAAGGCCTTAAGTCCGAAAAAATCACTTTAGCACCGGCAAAAATTACTAAAATTAAGCCCGTAGGCATGGGAGACCGCGTTTGCATTGATACATGTTCGCTTCTTAGAGTTGGAGAAGGTGTACTCGTTGGATCAAAATCTACTGGATTGTTTTTAATTCATAGCGAAACAGTTGAAACACCATACGTGGAAACAAGACCATTTAGAGTTAATGCTGGCCCAGTACATGCTTATGTAAAAGTAATAGGCGGCAAAACTAAGTATTTAAGTGAACTAAAAGCTGGAGATGAAATATTAATTGTAGATAAAAGTGGCGAAACTAGGACTGCTATTGTTGGAAGAGTAAAAATCGAGAGACGCCCGTTGATGTTAATTGAAGCAGAACATAAAGGAAATAAAATTAAAACATTAGTACAAAATGCTGAGACTATTAGGCTAGTAAATAAAGAAGGGCAACCAATTTCTGTTGTTAATTTAAAGCCCGGCGATGAGATATTAGCTGCAATTGAAGAAGAAGCAAGACATTTTGGTATAAAAATTCACGAAACTATTATTGAGAGATAGATTATGAGATTATCAGCAAAGAAACCAATTGAGATTGGGAAAGTTTTAGTTGGGAGAGATATTCGAATATGTGCCTCTATCATGGGTAATGATGAAAGCGAAGTTCTAGAACTAATTAATAGGGCAAATGCAGCTGATTTAATTGAAATTAGATTAGATGGATTTAATAAAATCAATCCAGCTATAACTAAACGTGTTCTACGAACTGCTAAAATACGCAGTGGCTACCCAATAATAGCAACAAATAGAATGGAGGCTGACGGTGGAAGCTTTCCAGGTTCTGAGAGAGATAGGATTGAAAATTTAATTGCAGCCCTTGAAATTGCTGATGCAATTGACATAGAACTTCGCTCTCAACTTGAGTTAAGAGATGAACTAATTGAAAAAGCAAAAGAGAAACGAATTCCAACAATAGTTTCTTACCATAATTTTGAGAGGATGCCGCCGAAAAATGAACTATTGCAAATTCTCGATGAAGAAGTTCAAGCAGGGGCGAGTATTGCGAAAATTGCAGTTATGACAAAGTCATTAGAAAATATTTTAACTGTGCTTGATACAACTTTGCTTGCCAAGGCTAGAGTTGAAATTCCAGTAAGTATAATTGCAATGGGTGAAATTGCAAAACATGCTAGAGTAATTACCCCAATTTATGGATCAGATTTGATCTATGCAGCGGTTGATGAAGGAAGAAGTACAGCACCTGGTCAATTAACGGTTCAAGAGGTACGTGAAGCTCTAGGGATTTTGACCTAATGTGGTGGTGACTTTGGAAATTTTAACCACCACCAAAGTTTTTGCTTTAATTGGAAGCCCAATAACACATTCGCTTTCGCCCCGGATGCACAATGCTGTCTTTAGGCAACTTAACTTAGACTGTGTATATTTAGCCTTTGAAGTTAAAAAAGAAAATCTAAAGCAAGCTTTTGAAGGGGCTAAAGCATTGGGGATAAAAGGACTAAATGTTACTATTCCACATAAAATTGCTGTTGTTCAATATCTTGATGAATTAGATGAATCAGCCCAGTTAACCGGTTCTGTTAACACAATTAAATTCGATGAGAAGGCAGTTGGATTTAATACAGATGGCATTGGGGCTATTCGTGCACTTGAAGAAGAATCTAATGAAACTGTTCGCGGAAAAAAAGTTGTATTAATTGGAGCAGGTGGAGCAGCTAGAGCAATTGCGTACCAACTCGCACTTAAGAAGGCGCATGATATAGTTATTGCAAATAGAACTGTAAAAAAGGCCCAAGAACTTGCTGAAGAAGTTGAAACTAAACTAAAAGTAAAAATTAGAGCTTGTGGAACAAACAAAGGAACGCTCAAGATAGAACTTGAGAGTGCAAAGTTCCTTATTAATGCAACTTCGGTTGGGATGTTTCCAAATGTTAATGAAACACTAGTTACAGCTGATGTTATGCATTCTGATTTAATTGTTAATGATATAGTCTATAATCCAATTGAAACTCTATTATTAAAAGAAGCAAAGAAAGCAGGAGCTAGAACAGTAAGTGGTATCGGTATGTTTGTTTATCAAGGAGCAGAGTCTCTTAGGATTTGGTTAGGAATTGACCCTCCAATTGAAACAATGAGACAAGTTGCTTTAGAAGTTTTAGGATAATATTTTACTTATTTTTCCACTATTTAGTGGTGGATAAAAATGAGAATGAGAACAACCAAAGCAAAAGTAGATGAAAAATGGCGAGTTTTAATTCCTAAAGAAGTGCGAGAAGTACTAGGTATTACTCCTAACACTACGATTCAGTTTATTGAAGAAGAAGGTAAATGGTATGTAAAACATGTTGGAAAAGACCCTCTCGATGAATTAGTAGAACGACTGGAAAAAGGCAAGATAAAACGTGTAGGTAAGCCATTATTGAAAAATGGAAATGAAGCCATTAAAGTAATCCGACAGATGTGGGGCGAAAAATAGTGGAAATAGCAAATGACCTAGAAGATATATCAGAATCAAGCGTATGATCTAACTTTACTCGGTTTACGGACAGAAGGAAAAAAAATGAAGATTACAATAATTGGTGGAACTGGACAAATGGGCAGTTGGTTCGCTCATTTTTTTAAAACAAAAGGATTCGATGTAACAATTTCCGGCCCAAATACTAAGACTGGCGATGAATTAGCTAAGAAACTTAATATAAAGTATACTCTTGACAACAAAGCTGCAGCAAAAGATGCTGATATTGTTCTAGTTTCAGTTCCAATTGAGAAAACTGTTGATGTAATAGCTGAAGTAGCTCCTCAAATGAAGACTGGTGCACTCTTGACAGATACTACTTCAGTTAAAGTTGATCCAGTTAAAGCTATGCAGAAATTCGCTGCTCCAGGTGTTGAAATAATTGGAATGCACCCAATGTTTGCTCCGAGATTTCCAAGTTTAAAGGGTCAAGTGATTATTCTTACACCAGTAAATCATCCACCTTGGCTAGAGAAGATTAAAGATTTTTTTGAAAAAGAAAATGCAAGAGTTTTTATTGCAACCCCAGAAATGCATGATGAAATGATGGCAATCATTCAAGGATTAACTCATTTCGTATATATTGCAACTGCAAGCACGCTAAAAAGATTAGGAATTGATATTAAAGAATCGCGCAAGCTTATGAGCCCTATCTACGAGCTTACTCTTGATATCATTGCGCGAATTGCGGGTCAAAATCCACGCTTATATGCTGGGATCCAAATGTACAACCCAAAAGTGAATGAAATTCACAAAGCATTCATTGAAGAATGCCTTGGATTGCAAAGAGTAATTGAAAGCAAAGATGTGCAAGCATTTGTTAAAATAATGAGTTCTGCAGCAAAACATATGGGTGATGTTGAAGAAGCGATGAGAAAATCTGACAAAGCAGTTAGAGCGCTGAATAGAGAACTTGAAGAGCTGACAAAGAGAATTGGAAAAGAAGTTGCATTGCGGCACATTTACTCTGAAAGTATCCACGTTGGAATTGTTGAAAAAGTTGAGCCCGAAAAAGTTATATTAAAGACACAAAGCGGCAGATTAGCTGAATTTAAGATTAGCAATATTGAACTTTTAAGTGATGAAGCGCTTCTAGAATTGAAAAAAGAAAAATTCACAAAAATTACAAGAGATTTTTCTGTAGTTTTGCCTAAGCAAACAGATCCAAAAGTAATTCAACAAATAGTAGCTAACTCAAATGATAAAATTATTTCAGCAAAAATTTTAGATATTTATGAAGGTGCTCAGATTCCAAGTGATAAAAAAAGCGTTACCATCAGAGTTGAAGCTTTGAGTAATGCCGATCCAAAAATGTTAGAGAATGCTATAATAAATTTGCTAAAAGGAATTGGCGGACAAATTAGATAGTGTATTGTCTCTTTCCTTTTTCTAGCAATTCAACGCGTGCTCCGAATCGTCAATTCTACTCGATATATTAGCCATGAGAGTCACCGGAAGTATTCGCGATTCATCCATGAGCTTAAAGCAAATGGTATTCCCGCGAAATTATCAATAAAACTCGTTATGATTGGTCAGAAGTGTATCTCAACTCATGCTCAGTCTAAAAAAGCCTTTCGAAACTGAAAATAAAAAGCTACAAAATTATCTTCTCAGCAAACCACGCACTTTTTCTCGAGAATAAGAAACTACCGTTCTAAGCGCCCTGACAGGAATACTTGAGAGTCTAAAAGGTTTCATAATGCTTTCTAAAGGTTCTCCTACTGTCTCTATATTTTCCAGTTTTCCAATACCGAGACCAAGCTCATCTGCTAATTTTATATGTTTAATACTTAAAGGATCAATACCCATAACTGCTGCACCTACAGCATCTGCGGCCACGATATCATTGCTCGCGATAATAACACCAACTTTAACTGGATTGCCCGAAATTTCGCTTAACTCCCCTCCTATATAACCATCGATAACTGTTATTCTTGGTTTTATATAGCGAGCGAGGTCTACTATTTTCTCATGAAGATGAGTGTGCATGTTTCCCTTAGGCAGCACAAATCCCATTAAATTCTTCATTCCAAGTGTTACTCCCGCATCTCCGTGAACTTTTAATTTTGGAACAGAAATAATGCAATTATTTTCAAAAAAAGCCTTTGCCACGTTTACTCTCTTCAGCGCCAGTGCATTTGGAATGTCAACTTCAGCTCTTTTGTCTTTGTTTAGATTAACAAGCTTAATTTTTTTGTTATTAGCAATTTCAGTTAAACCAACCAACTTAAAAGCATCATCTGCAGTTGATTCACTCCAACCGCCTTCTCCAATTGTTATATTATCAATTCCTAGCTGTTGGAGATAATCGATTATCGCTTCGACAACTTTGGGATCAGTTGTTATGCCAGTTTCAGGTCTTTTCGCTAAAATATAATTTGGCTTGATCAAAACTTTATCATTATCTGATAGCAATTTTGATGCTCTTATCAAGTTTAATGCTTTAAGAGTTGCATTGTATATGTTTTCGTCTTTAATAATGGCGACTGTTGCTTTATACATGTTATTATCACAAAATAAATAACTGCTTTATTTTCGAAATTAAACGTTCTCTTTAGCTATACTAACTTTTTTAAACAACGTGAAGTTTACCAATTCTTTTTGAAAAACTTAAAACGGAGAGCTTATAACCTTATCGCCTCTATACCGTGCGATAATATCGTCGTCCACCCGCTGTTGAAAAGGACAAAAGCTTTCTTTTTTTAAATCTATGCAAAGAATTTTCCTTGTAATGGAACTATTGCAACGTATGCCTTTTCTGCTAACCACAACTCTTGCAGTAATAGTAACTTTTTAATAGAAGAAGTGATAAAAGAAGTGAAAAAAGTAAATAAATAAGAAGTGTTAATAAATGAAGATAAAATGGTCTAATCACGCCAAAGAAGAGTGTAAAAAGGAGGGTGTTTCTGAAGCTGATGCAAACCAACTTATCGAACACGGAGTAGAGGTAATAGATGATGTATTTGAAAAGAAATATCGCATAATTGGATATGTTGGTGCTAAATATTATGTGGCTATCGTGACAAAAAGTAAAGAAAAACTCAAAGTAACTACATTCTATAAAGCTAGCGATTATGATATTTGGTATTTCAAAAATCAAAGGAGGAAATAAAGATGGAGTGCCTTAGATGTGATGGAAAGTTAGAAAAGAAGTTAGCAACTATTGAAGCTGGAGGCATTTCTTTTACTGATGAGTATTTTGTTTGCAGTAAATGCGGAAAGATGTACCCAACTAAGGATCAGATTAAAAAAATGTATGAGAGTTCAAGTCTTCGAAAGCTCTCTTTTGAGAGAAAGATCTCAATGAGCGGCCGTACTTATGTTATTAGAGTCCCTCAGACTCTTGAAAAATTATATGAAATCCAAGTTGGAAAAAAAGTTAAAATTGCTCCTTTAGATGCAAAAAGAATGTTAGTTGAATTTGAATAATTTTTCTTTTTTACTTTCTTCTAAGGAGCAGCCAATATAGTTTTTGATTTATCTTGTTAATGCTTTAATATTCTGCTTTTGGATACGATCCTAAAACTTTTAGAAAAGCAACCTTCTTTTCAAGCGATCTAAGAGCTTCTTCAATAATTGGCTCCCTAACATAACCTTCCATATCTACAAAGAAAAAATAATCGCCAAGCGCTCGTTTAGATGGCCTTGATTCAATTTTTGTTAAATTGATATTGCGGGCGGCAAATTCCCCTAAGGCTCGATATAGCTCTCCAGGTCTGTTTGATTTTAATCCAAATACAACCGAAGTTTTGCTGTTTTTAACCCGTTTTTGCCCAGTTTTTGAAAGAACAATAAATCTAGTAAAATTTTCACCATCTTGGATACTCTCTGCTAGTGTTTTAAGGCCGTACAATCTGGCTGCTGTTTTTGAGCAAATAGCAGCTATGTCCTTAGTAAAACCTTCTGCAACAGACTTTGCCGCCTCAGCAGTGCTCGGACTTTGCTTTAATTCTGCACGCGGAAATCTACCTTTTAGGAATTGGTGAGTTTGCGCCAATGCCTGTGGATGTGAAATTATAGTTTTTATATTTTCGAATTTAGCATTTGGCTTAGCCGCTAAGCAGTGGATGATAGGTAAAACTATTTCGCCATAAATTTTAGCATTAGTTTCGAGCAGAGAATCGAGCGTAATTCCAATTGATCCCTCAAGGGAATTTTCAACGGCAACTACTCCATGCTCAACTTTTTCTTCTTCAACGGCATTAAATATTTCAGGTATAGTAAGAAAGGACTTTAACTCAATTGTATCAGTGAAATAATACCTCGCTGCTTCTTCAGTAAAGGTTCCTCGTGGCCCAAGAATTGCAACTAATAACTTTTTTCTCTTTGTTTTTACCCTTGGTTTATATTGTCGATGAAGAAGATGCTCTTTGCGGCGTGCATAATTTATCAAAACTCGCGTAAGAGATTGCGCGAATTCTGGATCAATCCCAAGTTGTTTGGCATGCTCGATTGCTTTATCAATTATTTCAAGTTCGCGTTTTTCATCATAAACTTCCATTCTCAGCTTTGTTTTTATTTTTTTAATATCATATAAAAGCTGAATTCTCTGCGCGATTAACTCTCGAATTTGAAAATCAATGGAATCAATTTTTCTTCTAATTTCTTCAAGCTTTTGGCTGAGTTTTTTATTTTTCAAGACGAATACCTCTAGCTATCTTGTTATTTATGCCTGCCCACATTGTATACCCAGGGCGTTCCCTCCAAAGCCTCCTAATTAAACAATTTTCACTAGGTCCAATCAACACTGGATCAAATATTGCAACATGAGCAGGACCTGTACCTGAGATACCAGCAGCTTCTGCCCCTACATCTAGTGCTTCAATTGTGATAGTAGGATCATACCCAAATATTGCTGAATAAACCAATCCATTAAGAGTAAGAGCATTAAAAATATCCCCTTTAAGGGCAGCTTTGAATGCTAATTCAACTTGCGGAGCAACTAGCCTGATCTTTCCAACATCAACGCTTGCAGTATATACTTTTTTTCGCGGGATGTAAATTTTAATACTTAAAGTTGGATCCATCTTAACTCGTTTTAAAATTTTTCTTTTATTATTATCTGTAATTACTCCTCCACCAAAATAAGATGCACATGCATCATCAAACGCACCGGTAATCGTAACCCCTGCTCCAATCGCTGCATCAACTCCAATATTTATTGCTTCCATATGTGATAACTTTTCACCAAGCGCAGCTGCAGTAGCAAGAACTGTAGCATTTGCAGCAACGCTGCTGCTCTTTAACCCCCGTGCAATTGGAATGTTCCCTTGTGTTTTAATTGCAGCACCATAATCTTTTTCAGCTTTAAAGTGCTCAAGCGTTTTTTTTGCACAAAGCTCAATTAAAGTCGTGCTCTCTCTTGGAGCTCCAATAATTTTGCCCCTATATATCCTTGGCTCATTAATTAATTCAACAGTTGACTGAATGAACAAATCAAGTCCAAATGCAGCACCTTTTCCAGTGGCTATGGCATTGACAATAGTGGCTGCACCATGGGCAATTCCTAAACCTTTCACTATATCCACCTGACTTTTTTAGCTTCTATTATTTGCTTCAAGATTATCGGTCGATCAACATTACAAAAATAAACTAAACCATCAATAGCTGTTAGATAGAGATGCTTTTTTCTTAGAATACCTACCAGAGAGTGAACTACTATACAATTTTCTCTCAAACTGATTAATTTTTGAAATTCCTCAGATGACAATTCAATTCTCGTTGTAACAACAGGCGCAGACGTAACAGCTCGCACATTGGTCACTTTAATGATGAACTTTCCTCAAATTTTGTCAAGTGGACATAACCAGCTCTCATCATATGGTCAACTAGAACTAATGCCAACATGGCCTCTGCAACAGGTACCACTCGGGGACATATCGATGGATCATGTTTTCCTTTAACTTCAATCTTAGCCTCTTTCATTGTTTTAAGGTTAATTGTGGTTTGAGGTAGTGCGATGGAAGAAGTCGGTTTAACTACTAATCTGGCAATTATTGGCATTCCGTTTGAGATCCCACCAAGAATGCCGCCAGCATTATTAGTTGTCGTTATAATTTTGCCAGTTTTAGGATCGATTGCAAATTGATCGTTAGCCTCAGAACCTCTCATTTTCGCTAATCTAAAGCCTGCTCCAATCTCAACTCCTTTGACTGCTCCAATGCTCATTAAAGCCTTTGCAATATCTGCATCGAGTTTATCGAATACAGGGTCCCCTAATCCTGCTGGGCAATTTAAAGCAATAACTTCAACAATTCCACCTACACTGTCTCCTTCTTCCTTTGCTCTTTTTATTTTTTGAACCATTTTTTCAGCAACATTTGAATCTG
The DNA here is from genome assembly GCA_024860865.1 of Methanobacteriota archaeon. Lineage (GTDB taxonomy): Archaea > JACRDV01 > JACRDV01 > JACRDV01 > JACRDV01 > JACRDV01. The sequence continues at coordinate 25,300 of JACRDV010000029.1, forward strand.
CGCATCGAATTGGATTTTTATCAGCGTTTCGAATTGCGTCGAAAGTCACTTTTTCGGGATCAATCCCAATTCCTGCAACTTCAATAACATGCCCAAGAATATCAATTCCAAATTTTTTCAGTATTTTCTTTGCAATTGCACCTGCTGCAACTCTGGCAACTGTTTCTCTACCACTTGCCCTCCCTCCGCCTCTGTAATCAACATGACCATACTTTAACCAATAAGTTAAGTCAGCATGCCCTGGTCTTGGCAAATCTTTAATTATTTCGTAAGGTTCATCTTCAAAGGCTATGTTTCGAACAATCATTGTAATTGGAGTCCCTGTTGTCTTTCCGTTAAATACTCCAGATAAAATCTCAACTTTATCAAGCTCTGCTCGCGGACTAACTATTTCACTTACTCCGGGTCGCCTTCGGTTGAGTTCTTTTTGAACATCACTTTCTGAAAGCTCTAGTCCAGCCGGAACTCCATCAATTATAACACCGACCGCCACGTTATGTGATTCGCCAAAAGTTGTTACTCGAAAAATTTGGCCAAACGAGTTTCCTGGCATATTTTCACCTGTAGAACTTTTTTAGTATCTCGTTCAAAAAGGCACTTCCTAAGGATAAATATCTTATGAAATTTGCTCTATAAAATATCTCACTATGGAAATATCTTTTTTGGGAAACGAGGATTTAAAAACGAGTGCTAGTAAACTTATCTTTCTTTTTTAATTTTATTTAATAATTCTTGTTTCAATACTGTTCTTTTTATTTGAAAAATAACAGTTCCACCACCTGTAAATTCCTTGCCTGGATCTAGACATTGGAGATATCCGATATCCCCTTCTTTGCAAAGACCTACTTCTTTTGGTTCTATTCCTCTACTCAATGGTACTAACATAGAGAGCATGGATCCAAATGCGTGAATGCAAAACGCATCGGTTTCTTTTAATATTAGCTTTGGTTCTTCAATTGTAATTTTATCTCCTTCTTTAAATACTGGACAATTTCCACGGATTTCTTTTACTTTAATTTCAAGACGGTATAATTTAAATGAGTTAAGTTTACTTTTATCAGACAAAGGATATTCCCATTCGCTATTTAATCTTAAACTATTAAAATCTTTATTGAATTCTAACCCATGTGCATTGAAACTAAAGAGCTACTTTAAAGGTTTTTCAAACTTTGAAATGAACAAATAAAGAAAAATATTCGAGTATCTTCCTTATGCTCTTCCCATTTTTTGTATTTCTTTTATTCTCCGTATGACTACTTCAATGAAAAATAGTGTTAAAGCCGTTAATAAAAATGGCAAACGCATATCAATTTTTTCTGCTACTATATGTCTTGTTTTTGCTTTTGCTTGTTGCGCTATATCCTCGAATGATTCTGGATTGAGCTCATATACCTTTCCACCAGTTATTTTAACAATTTTAAACAAATTCTCATTAAACCCAAGACTTATAAATTCTGCTGGATAGTTGGCGGCAACTACGTCATCATACCCATCTGCGCTAATATCATAAAATCCCACTATTTCGGGCTTGAATGTAGCACGATATTTGTTTACATCAATTTTTGAAGTTTTCAATTGCCTTCCTTCTGCACTAATGCCAAGAGGTTTTGAAGAAGTTGCAATAACTTGGAGCACATCGCCTAAGCTTACATCTTGGGCATCGATTTTTATGGCCTTTGTTTTCTCAGGATCTCCTACGACCCAGTTTGTTATTGTGGATATCAACTTCGCACTTTTGTCTACATAGAGCTGCGAAGACCATTTTGTACCATCATCAGTTGTAAGAGAAACCACCCTCCCTAAACCAAATCTCCATGCTGTTACAATAGGTTTTCCAGTTAGAGTCGCAACTAAGAGCTGAGCGCCAGCCTTTGGTGTTACATCATTATAACCATAAACGGAGGCACTCAATTCCAGATTTTGGGTAATAAAATGATTTTTATCAACCACCACTGCAGCATAAACATTCTGAGGAGTTACTCCCCTTCCAAAAACAAACTTTAAACGCTCGTTTTCTTCCATTTTAAAATACATACCATTTCCAACTTTAGCTAAATCTTCCAAAAAGGCTTCATTAGTATCATATCCAACCCCTACTGTGTAGGTCTTTATTCCACGAGTGGCCATACTTTTTGCTTTTGAGAGAGAAAGGTCCTCAAATTCGGTATTACCATCCGATACTATCGCAACATTTTTACTGCCCTCGAATCTTCCAATCATATCATCAGCAGCAGCTTGAGCAGGATATGTAACTGTTCCACCTCCAAATTGTAACCTAGCTACTCTATCCTCTAAGGCGTGCTTGTCAGAATATGCTGCGAATGGAATTACAACATAGGGATCAGTATTAAAAGCAATGACTCCGAGGGAATCCTGAGGCAATAAGCTCCTCATTAAACCCACGGCAATAGCTTTCTCAACATCTGCTTTAGTATAATTGCCAAAAACTGATCCTGTACTTCCAGATATATCAATAACTATTACTACGGCAATACCCTCTTCACCAGAGAATGGAACTGACTTGACAGGCAAAAGAGTCTCAAGAAGTGAATCTCTATAGCTTCCTTTCTCAAATGCATGGGTACCACCCACTGCAACTAGGCCGTTGCCCTTGCCAACATAATTCTTCAGTGATTCTACATCGCCTTTTGATGTCTTATTTACACTCACATCATTTAAAAAAACTACGTCATAGTTTTCAATGTTTTCTAAATTTTTTGAAAATCTGAAATCATAGATGCTGTCCAAAATCTTAGCTAATGGTGAAGCTGATGAATCTGAAACGAACAATATTTTAGGCTTTGGAACAACATATATCGATTTGAAGAATACATTATTTACTGCAAACTGATCAAAAGTAGTTGGGAATATTTCAGCTTTAATCTCATGAATGCCTTCTGTGTTGAAAATATGTTTGAGAGGGATAACTACCTTCTTTTCCTTTTGCTGGATATTTTCAGAAATAACAACTTTATCATCAACAGTCACTTCAAGCTTGTATGATGATTCATTACCTACATGCTCTAATATTATATTATATATGGCTTCAGATCTTAACAAAACTTTTTTGTTACCTTCTATCTTCACTCCAACATCGCTTTTTTCCGGGATTAGATGAATTGCATGAATAGTTACGTTCATTTTCGCTGCGAATGTCGCAACATCTGTTAGATCTCTTCCATAGTTGTTATTTCCATCACTGAAAAGTATAATGTTTTCACCTTTACTAGCTTCACTAAATATTGCATCACCCAAGGCAGTTTTATTCCCTTGTGATACATACTTTAATTTAACATCTCCAGGTTTTACTTTATTTAATGTTCCCATTGCTCTGCCATAAAGCTCCATACTGGTCGAATTATCGACCAAAAGAGTTATGTGAGCTTCACCTTCTTTAACATCTTCTTTTACCATAAAAGGAGAGGCAAGAGCTGCCACCATGAGAGAGGCAATTACAAATCTATTTCCAATTAACATTATATTGCTTTTTGTTATCTCGCTTTTTCTAATAGTATAGTAAAACAAGAATGCTATTGGAATAATTAAAGCCAAGAAATATAGATGCTCAAAGTTCAATTATAATTCGCCTCTCTTTTTGAGATATAATAATTCCGAAAATACCAACACTAACGCCAATGGGAGTAAATAATAATTAAAATCTTTTTTCGCATCTCTGGTTATCCGTGCAATATGCGAGCTAATATTTCGAGCAGTTGAGATGGAAGTGTAAGAGATATCTGATTCTTTCTCATCAATGAGATTTGATGCAATTTTTGTCTCTTTAATTTCGTATATCCCAACTTCATCTAAAAACAATTTTTCTGTTTTTAAGGCTGTTGAAGGTGTTTTTACATTTGTTTCTTTTTGCAGCGGCAATAAATCGCCAGTCTTAAGGTTATATACCTTTACTGCATCGCTCTCTCTCATTCCTTCAATTAATTTTAGCCAAAAGATTGGAAAAGAAGGTTTCAAGTGAAAATCACTCCACGTATCTTCAGGACGAACTCCAATGTAGGCTACTGTACCTTTACCGAGGCTCCAATATGCTATAAGAGGCGTATTATCATTTTGTGCCGTTGCTAGCACAATAGAACCATTTTTTCTGCTCGCAAATAAGTACTTTGTAGAAATGCCTTCGAAATATATGTCCTTTGTGATCTCATTTATTGTTTCAATCTTAACCTTAGTTTTCCCAAAACTCTCATTGATTTTAACTGGTAACGCAGAGCGCAAATCATCAAAGGTTCTTAGATAGTCTGAAGCAATAACAATTAGGCTTCCACCGTTTTCAACATATTTTATAAGATTACTAAGAGTACCAGGTAACAAAGAGTCCTTCTTAAATTTATCCAATATTACCACATCATAAGAATCGAAAGCAGGTACTACTGGAGGAATTGCTTCGCTAAACTCAACGCTTCCAGATGCTAACAAAGCAAGTTTCAAATAAGAAGTAAAAGTTTTGTTCTCAGTAATGATGAGTGTCTTATACTTTTTAGGCGTTGGAATTACAATAAGAGCTTTATTATCCACAGAAAAATCATCATCTGGCTCGAGATTTATTGCTGTAATTCCAGGAGAAAGATTGCGTAAAATAAAAAGTTCATCTGAAAGTGGCTGAACAATTCTCTGCTCAGATGATATTGTTCTATCACGTGATGACTTAAGTGTAATTGTCTCCTTTCTGTTCATGTAATTCTTTACTGTAATTAAATAGCCTTCCTTCATGGGTTTTAAATCCACTATTCCAATGTTTTTTCCTTCGCCACCTACATTCACTAAGTCTACTCTGATATCCTCTGCCTTTGCAAGTTTTTCAGCTAGCAACGGATCAGTTGCTGAATTAGAAAAATCAGAAAAAACTATGATCCTTTTGCTTTGTCCAGAAAGAAGGTCTTTAGCTAATATAATTGCATCTCCGAGGTTAGTGGTAGTAGCTCCAGGTTTTACCTCATCTAAAACATTCTTGGCATCTTTGCCACTTCCTTCCCTTAAAGCAACAATTGGAATGTTTTCAGCTAGAATAACGCTCACTTTATCCTTATCTGAGACAACATTCTTAGCAAGTTCTACTGCTTTATTGAATCTGCTTGGAATCGTATCCGTAGATTGCATGCTTGCAGATGCATCTAATATTAGAACAATATTTTCAGACTCTAAAGTTTCTGTAGTGAAATAAAATGGATTAATCATAGCTACAGCGAGTAACGATAAAACAAAAAGCTGAATCAAAAGTAAAGGATCTTTAACAAACCTTCTTAACAAGGAACTAATTTTATCTTGTTTTTTTTGGATTTCTAGAATGAACATGAGAGAGGGTATCTTAACATCCTTAGGTTTTGGTTTAATCAAATAAAGTATTATAATGGGAATTAAAGCTGCAAAGGCCCATGTTGCAAGCGGATTTGTGATTTCCAATTTTTATCACTAAGGAATGTCCCTTTTTAATAATAGTAGTTGTCTTTAGGAGTGCTCAATTATCTCTAAAAACGCATCAAAAATAGGAGTATCTGATGTTATAGAATAGAAGTCAGCTCCTACATCATCGCAAACTTTTTTTATTGCGCCAGCATGCTCATCTAGTATTTTTTTATAATTAGCTTTAAAAGCAGGGCTAATATAAGTACGTCTCATTTCAGAAGTTTCGGAATCGTATAACTTTGTATCACCTTCTACTCCTTCTAAGTTTTTTTCTTTAGGATCTAAAACTTGGATTAACACTAAATCATGGGATCCTCTCGCGATCTTGTATATGCCAGTATCTAGAGAAGACAAAGGCTCTAAAAAGTCTGAAATTATTATTACAAGAGACCTTGATCTAATTATCTTGCTATATTGATCTGCGCACACATTTAACCTTGTTTTTCCCTCAAGAGATGTGCTATTTAACAGCTCCACCGCATCTAAAAAGTGTCTTTTACCTCTTCTTGGTTGCATTATGTCCTTTAACTCATCTGAGTATGTTGAGAGCGCAAACCTTTCATTTTCATTAGTCACTAAGTATGCAAACCCAGCACCGATCATAGCGGCATAATCAAATTTTTTTATCTCTCCAAACTCCATGCTTTTGCTGCAATCAACTAAAATATGGGTTGTGAGATTCTTCTCTTCTTCAAATCTGCGAATGTATAACTTCTCTGTTCTGGAATAAACCTTCCAAGCTATTGATTTTATATCATCTCCAGGAAAATATTCTCTATAATCGACAGTATCGATGCCTTTTCCTTCCTTTATAGATACTCTTGCGCCAGCGTATATGCTTATTACTCTTTTTTTGACCATAAAACTGAAGCGATCTAACTCCTTACAGAAATCTATGTCTATCAATTTATCACAATTTTTGAATGATTTCATTTACGACAGCATCTTGAGTGATGCCTTTTCTCTCCGCATCAAAAGTTAAAATTATTCTATGCCTTAGAATAGGATATGCCATAGCATTGATGTCCTCTTTGCTCACAAAATTTTTCCCTCGTATTAGTGCTCTAGCCTTTGAAGTTAACACTAGTCCAATCGAAGCTCGTGGTGAAGCGCCATACTCTATTTTAGTAGCAAAATCTTTAGACCTAGTTGAAGTAACGATGTCTAATGCATGCTTTTTTATATCTTCAGCTATTGGCATCTGGCGCGTTAAGCGTTGGAGTGATAGTAATGTTTCTTTATCTATGATCTTCTGTATCGCTGGCGCAGAATGGCTGGCATACATCTCAACGATTTTATCTTCTTCCTCTTCAGTGGGATAATCAACAAGCACTTTTAACAAAAAGCGATCTAATTGGGCTTCTGGTAATGGATAAGTGTTATGATTTATACCACAAGCGCCGAAACCAGCTAAGTAATTCTGCAATCCGGGCACAACAAGTCCAAAAACAAGCCCAGAGTAGGGCTTATACTCTATCTTATGCACTTTGTCGTAATATATGTCTTCAGTAAGAAGCCCTTGTAAGTAAGCTAATATTTTCTCCGCTTTACTAAGCCTTTGTTTGAATTTTTCTTTAATAAAATTTTTAAGCTCTATATGACTTGTGCCATTTGTATATAGCTGCCACACAGTGTGTTTAGAAAAATTAGCTTCTCTAGAAATTTCAGTAATTGACAGCCCACAAAGAATCGCTAATCTATGCGGATCAGTTTGAGCAAGAGTTTCAACATCTAATGTTCTTCTAAAATCAATCTCTTTTCTGAGATCTTCCAACATTACCTTATAAAAATATTCAGATATCCTTTCTCTACCTTCTTTAATTGAATTATAACTGCCATACCAAGTTCTTGAAAGGAATTTCTTAGTTCCATATGAGCGGAAATTTATTAATCCAAGGAGTTTAACTAGTTCAAGTACAAGTTGCCTTGGAATAGGTACAGCTCTAAAGTTAGAATACCTGCTTGACTGTTTACTTAAATCAATTTTAAACTGTTCTATCCAACCAATTTTTTTGAGAAATGCATAATAGTCTCGACCCTGAATTTTTAATCTAAAAATCCTTTTTTGATCTTTTATCCATGTTAAAATTCCTTCTTTAATAAGCATATGGATTATTACATTAACACTATCTTTATTGACTTGAGAAAAAGTAATTCGATTATCTCTATTGCTAGATTCTAAAGAAATAAATGTTCGTAAAAATTCTCTTCTTAGATTTGCAGGCAGAGAAAGCATCCATGGTGGAATACCTTTTCCCGGAGCAGTATCAAATCTCAATTTAAGGTATTCTACCAGCGGTTTGGACCTAATTATAACGGTCCTGCCATCAGGCTCAGATATAACTTCACTAATGTTAATGCCTAACTTGTTAACAGTTAATTCAATAAATCTATCTAAAGCTTTGGGATAATTTTTCTGATATGCTGCAACATAATTCTCTGAAATACTGCCGTCTGAGAGCAAGAATGCTATCCAGAAAATAAAATCTTCATCAACGTTAAATCTCTTCATTCTAGTGATTTTATAACTTTCAATAAAGTCATATTCGCATTTTGGATGATTTTCTTTAAAGTAGTTTGTAAGCAAACAATTAATTCGCTCATTTTTTCCGCCTCTTAAGAATTTTATTAACTTCCAATATTCTGATCGCTCTAGTCCTAATTTCTTTAAGAGTTCAATTTTGCTAAAACCTAAAGCTATTCTGAGCTTATCAAAGTCAACACCAGTCAAATTGTAAAAATTTGTAAAATTTTTTGTTTTATCTCTTAATTCTTTTATATCCTCTAATTTAACAACTATAAACTTTGTGCATAACCTGTTAAGTGCCTCTTCATGATCCATTAACTCAAATTTTTCATCGCCATCGGGAAGCTTTGCAGGGCATACTAGATAGTCATTGAGAGTGAGTTCTTCTGCTTTTTTCCAAATTATTCGCCCAAAACGGTTCACTAAGAACGGGTGATTTTTAGTAACGGCAATAGTTCTACCGGTTCTTGTTGTTACATAAACAATTTCATCATGGTATGGAAGTGTATAGAGCATACAATCTTGTTTTTCTAGGAGGCCGTTTTGATTCAGTGTAAAGGTCCAAAGCTCTGGGAGATGATAAAGAACCATTTCTCCATTCTTTACTTGAAGTGCCTTTTTGGCTTTAATTAAAAGCTGTGAACCATTTGCTATACTGCCATTAACAAAAACCGGTTGTTCCAAAGCTAAACTTCCTTCCATCTCAATCGGATTTTGCGTCGCAAGCACGAAAAATGGTCTGTCAAGTTGATACGTTTCATTTCCTGCTGTAACTTGTTTTTCTTGCATTGCTTCAAGCAGAGCACTTTGAGCTTTGGGCGTAGCTCTGTTGATTTCATCTGCTAATACAATATTTGCAAAAACTGGCCCCCTCTCAAACCTAAACACTTTTTTACCGCTCTGCTCTTCTATCACATAAGTGCCGGTTATATCAGAGGGCATTATGTCAGGAGTACACTGGATTCTGCTGAATTTTAAATCCATTATCTTGGCTAGTGTGCTGATCATCAGAGTTTTTCCTAAACCTGGGTAGCCTTCTAATAATGCATGGCCATCGCAAAGCAAAGCTATTATTAAGTGTTCTATAGTATTTTTCTGCCCAATAATGCCCTTTCCTATTTCATTAAATACTGTCTCAAATGTTCCACCAATTGTTTTGTATACTTTCTCATCCAAAACCTCAGTACCCTCAGTACCCATTATTTACTCTCCTCTGTTAATTTTTCGAAATATTTTCTAACAACTTCCTCATATTTCTCAGGTATGTTTTCCGAATATGATTCAGCTATAGTTGGAGTTGCTGGAAAAGACGGTGATATTGTTGAAAAGGATTCCTTCCTTTCTTTGAAGTCTTTAAGGTCTCTAACTTTAAGTTCTCCGGCTCCAACATACAGCTCTAAATTTATTTTTTCACCTTCTATTTTTGCTATAGAGGATTGCCCGTAGATATCTTCAAAAGCTTCTTTGCCACCACCAGGGGATTTTTTTCGTTGTGCAGAAGCTGTGGGCTTATTTTTCCCCTCTTCCTCTATACTTGAAGGAACCTCAACTGGTTTTTTAGTCACTATACTCGATAGTAGGTTAGGAGCGTCAACGACCTTAATATTCATAAAACTAAAAAATAGAAAAATGAAGACTAAGAAAATTGATAAAAAAACTTTTAATCTAATTTTTCTAGCATCTAAAAAAGAGGAGTATTCAACCGCATTATCCATCTTTTTCGTTATTTCTTCATTTAAGTGCTTTATAATAATACTACTTCTCTCTTTGTTGTCATAAGCAGTTCTTAGTCTTTCTCTAAAATACTCATAGTTCTCTTCAATTATTCGGAAAATATTGGTTTTTCTTTTTATTATTGCCAATATCGCGTATATTGTAAAAATAATAACTGCATATACCACTGGAATATTAATTAATAAGAAAACTAAACTGAAAATGAGTAAAACTAGTATTGCATCTAAGAAAATATAAAATACTTTAATTCTTCTAACTGCTCCCTTTATTTTGTTTATTCTATCAATAAACTCATACATAAAATTACCTTACTAATGCTAACCAGATGTGCAGTTTGCTAACTGCTTTTCCAGCTGTGAAACTCTTTTAGTCAAATTTTTTACTTGACTGTCTAATGCTTCCTCTCGTTTATATGCCGACTCTAAACTATACTTAGTAATTTCAAGATCACTTTTAGTTTTATTATATTCAATTTTTAATGCTTGTAAATCTGTTTTTGTAAGTGCCAACTCGTTTTGAGTATCCTTTAATATTCCTTCAACCCTCTGTTTCTCTTTTTCAAGAGCTGTTTTTTCCTCCCTTAATTTGTTGTATTTCTCTGAAATCGCAACCTCTCTTTCCTTAGCAAGTTTTTCCCTTTCTTTAGTAGCATTCAATTCCGTTAATTTTTGTTTTAGTTGGCTTTCTCTCGCCTTGAGTTCAGCTGAAACTTTGTTTAATTCCTCCATAGTGCTTTGGCGGCTCACTATCATTTTACCATAAACATTTTGATAGTAAAAGGATGCGCCTATTATCGATGCTAGCAATAGGAGTATAAGCCAGAGGAAGGTAAAATTCACGTTGCTCATAGGATTTTGTTTTTTCATTATTGATTTACCTCATACTTTATACTTTAAGTTTTATATTTGGGAATTTAAAAGATTTTGGTAAAATGAAGTCAGGCGACGCTTTTTGTACATACATTAGATGTACAAATAGTCAATCTATCCTTAAATTTGCCCCTAGTTTTTGCATTGATTTGACAAATTCTGGGAATGAGATATTTACTGCTTCGGCAGTATCAATTATAGTCTTCCCTTTTGCAACTAAGCCAGCAACTGCAAGTGCCATAATCATGCGGTGGTCAAAATAACCATGAACCCGAGCACCTTTGAGTTGCTTAATCCCTTCGATAATTAACCCATCTGGCAATTCTTTGATTTTTGCTCCCATTTTTTTAAGCTCAATGGCAGGGGCTTTTAATCTATCAGTTTCCTTGTATCTAGCATGAGGTACGTTTTTAATTATAGTCTTTCCTTTAGCAACTGTTGCTAGCACAGCGAGAGTTGGGACTAAGTCTGGAATATCGCTTGCATCGATTTCAGTACCAGTTAAGGGAGCTCCACCTTCAACTATAACTTCATTTTTTAGCGCTTTTATATGTGAGCCCATCTCCTTTAAGATATCAATTATCTGCCTATCTCCTTGTTTGCTTTCTATTGGAAGATTCTTAACCTTGGCTTTTGATTTTGTTAAGGCAGCAGCAGCAAGCATATAAGATGCTGAAGAAAAATCTCCAGGGACTTTAAATTCTATGGGGGAATAAATCTGATTTCCTTGAATGAAAAATTGTTGCAATTCTTTTGGGTAATCCAGCTTAGCACCGGCTATTGACAAAAGCTCTAACGTCATTTCGATATATGGGGCTGATCTTAATTTGCCCAAAATTTCAATTGTCACATTTTTTCTGGAATAGGGCGAGACAATCAACAATCCTGAAATAAATTGAGAGCTAATATCCCCTCTAATTTTTACTTTGCCGCCCTTTAGTCCTCCGCCCCGTATTACAACTGGCGGAGTGTTATCTTGAGTTGAAAAAGCCTCAACTCCAAGTTGTCTTAATGCTTGGAGAAGCGGATCCATTGGGCGCCTTCGAATAGATTGATCTCCGGTAAGAATGGTAGCGCCCGGAGCTAAGGCCGCAACAGCTGTCATAAATCGTATAGTGGTTCCTGAATTCTCGACATCAATTACATTATCAGGTGTATTTAGCTTGCCGCCGGTTCCTGTTATAAACCAACTCTTTTTTTGTTTAATATCTGCTCCAAAAGCAACGCAAGCTTTTATAGTTGAAAGAGTATCGCCTGAGGCTAATGGCGACTTAACAACAGATTTTCCTTTAGCTAAACTAGATATTAC